>JASJKW010000427.1:0-25598 GCA_037621305.1 Pseudomonas sp. | reverse complement strand
GTGGCATTCGCCTACGGCATGAGTCGCCTGTTCGGCGGTCGCAACCTGCAGAGCATCGTCGCCGCCCTGGTATTGGGGCTGGGCCTGTATTTCCTCTTTGATCGCATTCTGGATGTGCCGCTGCCACTGGGCGTGCTGGCCGCCCTGGAGAACTGATATGGATACGTTGCAATATCTCGGACAGGGCTTTGGTGTTGCGCTGAGTCCGAACAACCTGCTCACCGCCTTGGCCGGTACCACCATAGGTACCATCGTCGGCCTGTTACCGGGGCTGGGCCCAATCAACGGCGTGGCGCTGTTGATCCCGGTCGCCTTTGCCTTGGGTCTGCCACCGGATACGGCGCTAATTCTGCTCGCTGCGGTGTATCTGGGTTGTGAGTACGGCGGTCGAATTTCCTCGATTCTGCTGAATATCCCCGGTGAAGCCTCCGCCGTCATGACCACCCTGGACGGCTATCCACTGGCGCGTCAGGGCAAGGCTGGCATCGCCCTGTCGATTTCCGCCTGGAGTTCTTTCATTGGCGGCTGCATTGCCACGGTCGGGGTAGTGATCTTCGCTCCGCTGCTGGCAAGCTGGGCGGTGTCCTTCGGGCCTGCCGAGTATTTCATGTTGATGATTTTTGCGGTGGTCTGCCTGGCCGGTATGGCGGGCGACAAGCCGGTGAAGACGGCTGTTGCCGTGCTGATAGGTTTGATGCTGTCCTGTGTGGGTATCGATGCCAACAGCGGGGTATATCGCTTCACCTTCGGTGCCCTGGGTCTGTCCGATGGCATCCAGTTCGTGGTGCTGGTGTTGGGCCTGTTCAGTATCAGTGAGATTCTCACTCTGCTGGAGCGTACCGAGCACGGCCAGACAGCGATCAAGGCCAGCGGCCGCATGCTGTTCAACGTGAAAGAAGGCGCCTCGGTATTCGCCACCAACCTGCGCAGCGGTGTGCTGGGTTTCATCTTCGGTATTCTGCCGGGCGCGGGGGCGACGCTGGCCAGTGCCATGTCGTATATGACCGAGAAACGCCTGGCCGGCAAAGATGGGTGTTTCGGTGAAGGTGATCTGCGTGGTCTGGCCGCGCCGGAAACCGCCAACAGCGCCTCTGCCTGCGGCTCCATGGTGCCCATGCTGACGCTGGGTATTCCCGGCTCAGGCACCACAGCGGTGATGATGGGCGCGTTGACGCTGTACAACATCACACCCGGCCCGCTGCTGTTCCAGAATCAGCCGGATCTGGTCTGGGGCCTGATTGCCTCGCTGTTCATCGCCAACATCATCCTGATCGTGATGAACATTCCGATGATCAAGCTATTCACTCGGATTCTCTCGGTGCCCAACTGGACGCTGGTACCGGCCATCGCCATCATCACCTCGATTGGCGTCTACGCGGTGCACGCCACCACCTTTGATCTGTTCCTGATGATCGGCATCGGTGTGTTCGGTTATATCCTGCGCAAGCTGGATTTCCCCCTGTCGGGTGTGCTGCTGGGCTTCATTCTCGGCGGCCTGATGGAAAGTAACCTGCGTCGCGCACTGTCGATTTCCAACGGCGACCTGAGTGTCCTGTGGAGCAGCCCGATCAGTCAGGGACTCTGGGCTTTGGTCGTGATTATCATCGCCCTGCCGTTCTGGCGTGCCTGGCGCGCAAAAAGGCGTGCACCAGCCTTGCTTCCCGATGCCTGAGCGCCATCCACTGAAACACCTGGCAGCCCCGTTCGCGGGGCTGCTTGGCGGTTGGCTGGCCAGCCAGATTCATTTGCCCCTGCCATGGATGACCGGTTCCCTGCTGGCGGTTATGCTGCTCCGCTGCAGCGGCTGGCTGGTGACCGAGCTGCCCGGCGGTCGACGTGCTGGACAGTGGCTGGTTGCCAGCGCCATCGGCCTGCATTTCACAGCGCCGGTCTTCGCGCAGATTCTCAATCATCTCTGGCTGATCCTGCTGGGCTCTCTGGGCACCTGCCTGCTCAGCGTGCTGGGCATCGCCATTCTGCGCCGCAACGGCGTGGACCGAGCGACCGCCTTTTTCTCCAGCATGCCCGGCGGTGCCAGCGAGATGGTGGGCTTTGCCCTGCGCCACGCTGCTGATCCAGCACGTGTTGCCGCAGCGCACAGCCTGCGGCTATTGTTGGTGGTACTGACCATTCCAGCGATTTTTATCTGGAATCTGCCCGTCAGTGCACCGCCAGTACCTGCCAACGCAGACTGGAGCTGGTTGCTGGTACTGATGCCGTTGGGCCTGCTGACGGCGCTGGTCTGGCGACGGTTGGGCCAGCCCAGCCCGTGGATGCTCGGTCCGCTGCTGTGCTGCGCCACGGCCAGTGTGTTGTTCGATCTCAACATTGCCCTGCCGGCAGCAGGCAGCGCCATCGGACAATGGTTGATCGGCAGCGCCCTGGGCTGCCACTTTGACCGGCAGTTCTTTCGCAGTGCTCCGGCTTTCCTGACCCGCGTGTTGCTGTTTGCGTTACTGACCATGCTGGCAGCCGCCGCCAGCGCCTGGCTGCTCGCTCAGTTCACGGATATGGATGTCGCTGGCCTGACCCTCGGCATGATGCCCGGCGGCATAACCGAACTCTCTCTGACCGCCGAAGCCCTGCAGCTGTCAGTGGGCTTGGTGACTGCGCTGCAGGTAACGCGACTGTTATTGGTGATGTTTTTCGCCGAACCCGTGTTTCGCCTGTGGCAGCGGCGCGCCCCCCTGCTTGACGCCCCGCAGTGACAGCGTTCAGTAGCGGCGTTATGCTCGGTACAGCACCGCACATCAGCGGTGCGCGATAACGGGAGTCATCATGTCGAGGAAGCTGGAAGAGGGCTACCGCGAGAAGGCGCTGAAAATGTATCCCTGGGTGTGCGGGCGCTGCGCGAGAGAGTTCACTGGCAAACGCATCAGCGAATTGACCGTGCATCACCGGGACCATAATCATGACAACAACCCCGAAGACGGTTCCAACTGGGAGCTGCTGTGCCTGTATTGTCATGACAACGAGCACTCCCGTTACACCGATCAGCAATACTTCAGCGACTCTTCCACCGCCAGCCCTCAGACCAATGTCGCCAAACACAAGGCGCTCGCCGGGCTGGCGGAACTGCTGAAAGCGCGAGACGCAGCCGACTGAGTCAGCGAAGGGCTTGGTAACTGCGACTGTCAGCCCCTTGCCCCGCTTTGTCTCCAACGTATAGCCTTGTCGCCCTTATTCTTTCAAGGAGCATCGTCGCTGTGCGGATGACAGTCTGGGATCTGCCTTTGCGGTTATTTCACTGGTTACTGGTGTTGGCAGTGGCCGGTGCGCTGATCACCATCAACCTCGGTGGCAGCTGGATGGAATGGCATGCCCGGTTCGGGCTGGCCGTGGTCGGGCTGATGGCTTTCCGTCTGGTCTGGGGCCTGTTGGGTTCCACGCATTCCCGGTTTGCCAACTTCTTCCCCTCACCTGCCGCCATCAGCCGCTATTATCGGGGGCAGTGGCAGGGTCTCGGACACAATCCGCTCGGGGCATTATCGGTATATGCCTTGCTGGGCCTGTTTGCCTTTCAGGCCATCAGTGGTCTGTTCGCCAGCGATGACATCGCCTTTGGTGGCCCGCTGACGCGGGCGGTCTCTTCCAGCACAGTGGCGACCTTGAGCAGCTGGCACCGTCAGACCGAGTGGTGGATGTATCTGCTGGTCGGACTGCACCTGTTGGCAATCATCATTTATCGCCTGCGCGGCAAACAGCTGGTGGGACCGATGATCCATGGCCAGGTTGATGCGCACGAGACAACCGAGAAACCACGTGGCGGGGGGCTGGTTGCCTTTATCGTGACATTGTTGATCGCTGCGGCCGTGGTGTGGGCCGCCAATGGCAGCTGGATTCCAATGCCCGCTCCAGCGCCTGCCCCGGCTTGGTAAGCCTGTGCGGGGAATCCCGCACAGCGCCGATCTTACTTCTGCCGATACTTGTCGTGGCAGGACTTGCAGGTCTGACCGACGTCACCGCAAGCCACTCGAATAGCCGCCTGATCATCGCTGGCGGCAGCCGCTGCCAGGTTGCCCGTGGTTTCGCTCAGAGAGTTTCAAGCTGTTTTGGGGGAGTACTCTGCGTCCGCTTCCGGCAATGGCCGCTTGAGACCACTCAAGGTATTGAAGGCGATATGCGTGCTGGGGAATATCTCGGTGACCTGCTCCCTGACCCAGTCTGTTGGTTCCAGCTGATCCATTACCGGTCCTTTGACCTCTGCCAGATGGATCTGGATATTACGCTCGCGCAGGCCCTGGCTCAGCTCAAGCAGCATATCCAGTCCGGTGCTATCGATATGGTTGACCGCTGACAGGATCAGCAGCAGCTCGCGGGTATCGGGGTAGTCACGCAGGGACTGCAGAATCGCCCGTTCAATAGCCTTGGTATTGGCGAAGAAGATATTTTCATCAATACGGATGGCCAGCAGCTGCGGCTCGGTTTCCACCAGGTGGCGCTGGGTATTGCGAAAGTAGTGCGTTCCGGGGACCCGACCGACCACGGCCACATGGGGGCGGCTGCCACGCCACAACTGAGTCACTATCGACAGACCGACCCCCAGCACTATACCGCCTTCGATACCCAGCAGCAGTACGCCCAAGGCAGTAGACACCAGGGTCAGCCCCTCGCGCCGGTCATAACGCCAGGCGCGTTTCAGCGCTGCGATATCGATCAAGGGCACCACCGCCACCATAATCACTACCGCCAGCACCACCAAGGGCAGCCAGGCGAACAGCGGCGCTATGGTCAGCAGAATAAGACCGATCACCACTGCGGAAACCACACCAGCCAGCGGGGTATTGGCACCCGCCTCGACGTTCACTCCCGAACGTGAGAAACCGCCACATACGGCGAAGCCACCGGTCAATGCCGCGCCCACATTGGCCGCCCCCAGTGCCAGCAGCTCGCGATCAGGATTGATACTCTGACGCTTGCGTCGCGCCAGCGACTGGGCAATGGAGACACTTTCGACAAAGCTCACCAGACTGATCAAGGCGGCGGGCAGCAGCAGCGCCTGCACAGTGGATAGATCCGGCGTGCTCCATACCAGCGACGGCAATCCCGCCGGCAGACTGCCCACCACCGGCAGCCCAAACGCGCCCAGATCCCAGACGATAGTGACCAGCAGCCCGAGCAGCACTACCAGGATGGGCGCCAACCGCGCCAGCAAACGGGCGGCGGAGGCGCCAATACCAAACCGCTGCAGATGCCCGGCCAGCCGGCTGCGGGCATACAACAACCAGGTCAGCGCCACCAGCCCCATGCCCAGCACCAGGCTGTTGACCGATGTCCATGCTGCCAGCAACTGGGCCGGAGATGTCGGCAGGCTGGCCAGGCCAAGCAGATGCGGCAACTGACTGAACATGATCAGAATGGAGGCGCCGCTGATGAAACCGCTGATTACCGGATGGCTGAGAAAGTTGGCCAGAAAGCCCATGCGCAGCAGGCCGAGCACGAACAACATGGCGCCGGACAGCAGCGCCAGCCAGATGGCCAACTGAAGATAGTGTTCACTGCCGATACTGGCCAGCGGCGCCAGCAGGGCGGCGGTCATCAGCGCGGTCACCGCCACCGGGCCGACCGACATGCTCATGCTCGTGCCGAACAGGGCATAACCGATCAGCGGCAGCAGACTGGCATACAGTCCGATCTGCACCGGTAGGCCAGCCAACATGGCATAGGCCATGCTCTGCGGAATGATCATGATGGCCGTGACCACACCCGCCACCAGATCTCCGCTGAGCCAGGCAAGACGATAGTGGCGCAGCCAGGCCAACAGTTCCTCGCCGCCGGGTGGCTGCAACCGGGGGTTGATGTGCATCAGATGAGCGTCTCCATGACCATTCGGTGGCCATAGTGTAGCGCCAGCCGTGGGTCAGCGCATGACTGCAGAGTGATCCTGAGGGGCTGGAGCCTGTGGCGTTAATCCTTGATACTCGGGTCTTCTCAGGTGCTCAGTAACTGACAGGGAATCCGACATGAACCAACAACGCTTTGATCTGACGGGCAAAACAGCCCTGGTAACCGGTGCCTCCAGCGGCCTCGGCGCGCATTTCGCACGCGTACTGGCCGGAGCCGGCGCGCGGGTCGTACTGGCCGCACGCCGCCTCGAACGGCTGGAGGCGCTGACCACCGAGCTGCAGACCCAGGGTCACCAAGCGTTGGCGGTCTCCATGGATGTCACCGATGCGGACAGTGTGAATCGCGGTTTCGAGCAGGCCGAGCAGCAATGGGGCTTGGTGGACATCGTCGTCAATAACGCCGGCATTGCCGATCCGGTGATGTTTCTGAACATGACCGAAGGCAATTGGCGCAGCATGATCGATACCAACCTGGATGGCGCCTGGCGAGTAGCTCATCGCGCCAGCCTGGCCATGGCCAAGAGCGAACGGGGCGGCTGCGTGATCAATATCGCCTCCATTCTCGGACTGCGCGTGGGCACCGCGCTGAGTCATTACGCTGTGGCCAAGGCGGGTATAGTCCAGCTGACCAAGGCCATGGCTCTGGAACTGGCGCGCAACAATATCCGCGTCAATGCCATTGCCCCCGGCTATTTTCGCACCGACATGAACGGTGATTACTTCGACACCCCACAGGGTCAGGACTATATCCGCAGCAAGGTACCCATGCGCCGACTGGGCCAGCTCGAGGAACTGGACGGCCCGCTGCTGTTACTCGCCAGCGAAGCCGGTTCATTCATCACCGGCACCATCATCAACGTGGATGGCGGACATGTGAGCAACAGTCTCTGAAATAGGGCTGCGGCCAGTCAATCAGAGTGCTTCCAGACAACTCGCCAGGGTATCGCCGAGCGTCTCCAGCAATTGCTCATAGCCTTTAGCGTCGGGCGTTATATCCATGCCCAGCGGATCCATTTCGGCACTGCGCACCGGCAAGCCGGCAGTAACGGTTTCCACTCGCCGTGCCGGAAACTGCGGCTCGCGGAACACGCAGCTGGGCCCGGCGGCCGTGAGCTGTTGGCGAAGAGTATTGACATGCCTGGCGCCGGGCTGGATTTCTTCGGATAGGGTGAACACCCCGCGCGGGTAGATACCAAGACTGTCTTGCAGATAACCATACGCATCATGGAAGACGAAGTAGGGTTTGTCAGCCAGCGGCTGCAGACGCTGCCGCTGACGCTCATGCAATTGATCAAGACGTTGAACGAAGTTTGCTGCGTTACGCTGCAGACGGTCGCCATGCTCGGGATACAGCGCTGTCAGGTCCGCTGCCATCCACTGCGCAATATGCTGCGCATTGCGCACCGACAGCCAGATATGCGGGTCGCGACTGCCGGGCCCGTGTGCGTCATGCCCGTCATGCCCGTCATGTTCGTCGTGTTCGTCGTGTTCGTCGTGTTCGTCGTGTTCGTCGTGTTCGTCAGCATGCTGGTGTTCATCATCGAAGTTGCGCAGGGTCAGTTCCGGCACTTCATCCAGACGCCGTGCGCTGGGTTGACTGTCGAGCAGCTGTTGCAGAAAGCGCTCCAGATCCGGTCCGACCCAATACAGACGATCGGCATTGGCAATCCGCCGACGGTCCGATGGGCGCAACGCGTAATTGTGCGGTGACGCTCCCGGCGGCAACAGTACATCGGGCTCGGCAACACCCTCAAGCACAGCGGCAGCGATCAATTGCACAGGTTTGATTGTGGTCAGTACATTGGGCATCGCCGCCATGGCGGACACGGGCACACTCAGCGCGCAGACCAGCGCAAGCAGTAGACGCAATAACATCAATGATACCTCAGGACAGGAGAATTGTTATATAGTAACAGTCAATTTCCAGAATCCGCTAGCTATAGGTGATAAATGAATCAGCCTGTTGTGTTGGAAGCCCCCCATTGTCCGCATGACCATAGCCAATGCGTCAATGATGCACTGGCGGCCGCCGAGCTGGTCTGTGAGCGGACCGGGGCACGACTGACCACCTTGCGTAAACGCGTGCTGGAGCTGGTCTGGCAGAGCCACCGCCCCTTGGGTGCCTATGATCTGCTGGATACGCTGACGCGTGAGGACGACCGCCGTCCGGCACCGCCAACTGTGTATCGCGCACTGGACTTTCTGCAGGAGCAGGGCTTGGTACACCGAATCGCCTCACTGAATGCGTTCATCGGCTGCGCCAATCCAGAGCATGTGCACCAGGGACACTTCCTCATCTGCCGCCTATGCCGGGTAGCGATAGAGCTGGATCAGACACTGCTCCAGCCAACAATTGCCACCATCGCCCAGCAGTTGGGTTTTATCGTGGAATCCGAAACCGTGGAAATCGCCGGCGTGTGCGCGCATTGCCAGGAGGTCGCATGAGCGACACCTTGCTGAGCCTGAGCAATGTCGCCTTGCAACGCCACGGCAATGCCATTCTGGAGGACATTTCACTGCAGGTTCGGCGCGGTGAAATCGTTACCCTGATCGGCCCCAACGGCGCCGGCAAAACCAGTCTGGTGCGTATCGTGCTGGGTCTGCTCAAGGCGGACAGCGGCGAAGTACATCGCCAACCGCGGTTGCGCATCGGCTATATGCCGCAGAAGCTGCAGGTGGATGCGACGCTGCCGCTGAGCGTGCTGCGTTTCCTGCTGCTGGCCCCGGGGGTCAAGCGGCCGGCGGCGCTGCAGGCACTGGAAGAAGTCGGCGCGGCGCACCTGGCGCAGCGACCCTTGCAGCAAGTTTCCGGCGGTGAGCAGCAACGTATTCTGCTGGCGCGAGCATTGCTCCGCCAACCCGATCTGCTGGTGCTCGACGAGCCGGTACAGGGTGTGGATGTCAATGGTCAGATCGAGCTGTACCAGCTAATCACCCGTCTGCGCGACCGTTACGGCTGCGGGGTCTTGATGGTGTCCCATGATCTGCACCTGGTCATGGCCACCACCAATACCGTGGTCTGCCTCAACCGCCATATCTGCTGTTCCGGTCGCCCCGAACAGGTCAGTGCCGACCCGGCCTTCGTCGCCCTGTTCGGCGAGCAGGCCAATGCCTTGGCAATCTACAACCACCAGCATGATCACAGCCACGATATGCACGGCGAAGTCATCGGTACTCCCCATAACCACCCGGACGGATCTGCCTGCAACCATGCCTGACTTTCTTCTTTACGCGTTACTCGCAGGCCTTGGGCTGGCGCTGGTGGCTGGTCCTCTGGGTTCGTTCGTGGTCTGGCGGCGCATGGCCTATTTCGGCGACACCCTGGCTCATTCTGCGCTGCTCGGCGTAGCCCTGGGCATGCTGTTGCAGATCAACCTGACCCTCGCGGTAACGGCTGGTTGCGTGTTGCTCGCGGTGTTGCTGGTCGCCATGCAGAACCGAAAATGGCTGGCCAGCGATACGCTGCTGGGCATTCTCGCGCACAGCACCTTGTCACTCGGGCTGGTGGTGCTGGCACTGACCGACAATGTGCGGGTGGACCTGCTGGCCTATCTGTTCGGCGATCTGCTGGCGATCACCCCGACGGATCTGGCCTGGATGCTCGGCGGACTGGTGCTGGTGATGGTGCTCATGGTCTGGCTCTGGCGGCGACTGCTGTCAGTGACCGTGCATGAGGAACTGGCCCGGGTCGAAGGCTTGCCGGTGAGCGCGATCCGGCTGGCCCTGATGCTGCTGATTGCCATTGTCATCGCCGTGGCGATGAAAGTGGTCGGCGTATTGCTGATCACGTCGCTACTGATCATTCCGCCGGCGGCTGCCCAGCGCCATGCACGCACCCCGGAGCAAATGGCCGTCGGCGCCAGCTTTCTGGGATGCCTGGCCGTGCTCGGCGGACTGGCCATGTCATGGAATCTGGACACGCCCGCCGGCCCATCGATTGTAGTGAGCGCAGCCGGATTGTTCATGCTGGCGCTGCTGGTACCGCGCAAGACGTGAACCGGTGATGGGCGGCACTCAGGGAGCAGGGGGCAATCCTGCTCCTCAGCCCGACTACTAGCTAGACTTGCTGCCCACAGTGCCTCCTCATCGTACTAACACTTTGTTAATCATGGCTCTGCAACTTTTGGGTCCGCACTTGGCCCTGGCATCGAGCGCATTCGCGTTTGACGCAAGATCTACTCTTGCGCTAAATTGTTCGCATACAACCCAATTGTTCGCCATGCGAACAACTGGGTTTCATATCTCACGGTTGGATCTCTCACGAGGACTTCTAAACCTTGGATAGGTCTTTGAGATCCTACTACTCTGTAGGCAATCAAGCTCGAATCCAGACTTGTGCATTTGCATAGCCTCTCGCGATATGTTTCGCGAACTCATGCTTGCAAACCGTTCAGTTCAGAACACTTCAACTCAGAAAGGTATAAAAATGAAAAAACTACTCCGTGTGACACTGGCGACCGCCTTGAGCGGTGCGCTGGCCCTGCCTCTGATGTCTGCCAGCGTTCAAGCCGAGAGCGAATGGCCGACAGATACCATTCGTATGGTCGTACCTTATGCTGCCGGCGGTACTACCGACGTGCTATCTCGCCGCGTAGCAGAACTGCTACAGCGTGAGCTGGGCAATGTGGTGGTAGAAAACAGACCCGGTGCCGGCTCTACCACAGGCACTGGCCGCCTGGCCCGTGGCGGACGTGACTCAGACCACACTCTGCTCATGGCCTCACCAGGACATACCATTGGCGCAGCTATCTATCCTGGACTGCGTTATCACCCCACGGAAGACTTCACTTTCATCCAGAACATCATCGACATCCCCAATGTGATGGTTGTGCCTGCCGACAGCCCATATCAAACGGTACAAGAGTTTGTCGAAGCTGCCCGCCAGGAAGGCAAGACCTTCAGCTCCAGCGGTGTGGGCAGCTCCATCCATATGTCCGGTGAACTGTTCAAAAGTCTGACTGAAACCAAGATGACCCATGTCCCGTTCAGGGGTAGCGGTGAAGCATTGCCGGCACTGCTGAGTGGCGACGTCGATGTGTCCTTTGAAAATATGCCGACCGTCTTGTCACACATTAAATCCGGTAGCCTGCGGGCGCTGGCAGTCACCTCGCAAACGCGTTCCGAGTACCTGCCGGATGTCCCTACACTGGATGAGATCGGTGACTACAATCTGGAAGGCTTCAATGCAACCGCATGGTTCGGTCTGATTGCACACAAGTCATTCCCGGACGTGGCTGTCGAGAAGGTCCATGTAGCGCTGGATAAGATCATGAAAGAAGAAGATTTCCTCTCTTTCATTGCCCAACTGGGTGCCGAGCCAGGCCAGCAGGCCGATGAAGAATTCAAAGCCTTTATCGCCGATGAAGTGCAGCGCTGGAAGAAAGTTGCAGTGCAGGCGCACCTTACAAACTAAAAGCATAAACGACACTAAGCGAGGCAAGCCTCGCTTAGTGTCGTTATATCAGTCTGAACTCTTCGAGGTCGGGTGCCATGAAAGTAGAGCGTGATGTAAAAGCGGCTGTCCGGCCAGCTAATATAGGTAATATCGCCATCGGCTTGGTGATTTTTGTCTGTTCGTTATTTTTTGTCTTATACCTGGTACCAAATCACATCCAGGAACCCCCATTTCTGCAAAACCCCATGATGTCGCCCCGATTTCTACCTGGTATCGTAGGCTGGCTAACGGTGGTTTTTTCTCTGTTGTTGGCGCTCGATGGTGTGTTCGGCAAGGCCAGTAACCACGCAAGCGAGTCAGGAGGAAAATGCCCCCCTGCTGCGCTGGGGCGCACTGGTCGTGGCGCTGGTCATATACCTACTGTGCTTTGAAGCGCTCGGCGCGATCATAGCGGGTGTTCTGGCGACCCTCATTCTCTTCGTTGCCCACCCGGTCAGAACATGGTGGCTGTATACGCTGGCCATTGTGTTTCCCGCTCTCGTTGCGTTCATCTTCATCAAAGTCATGAATGTGCCTCTGCCGTTACTTTTTCTCTGACAGCAGGTAATAAATCTTTATTCTGCTGGGGGTTATATGGAAAACATTTCTGAAATACTCGCTATCTTTTTCAGCATCGATAACTTCATCGCCATTGGTGTTGGGGTATTCCTTGGCGTAGTTATCGGCGCTATACCGGGTTTGACGGCGACCATGGCTGTTGCTCTGGCATTGCCTTTCACCTTCTCGATGGAACCGATCACAGCCATCCTGTTGCTCGTCGGTATCTACAAAGGTGGCATGTATGGCGGCTCGATCACGGCCATCCTGATTCGCACACCGGGATCGCCGGCGTCCGCCTGTACGCTTCTGGACGGCTATCCGCTCGCGCAGCAGGGCCATGCAAAAAAAGCACTCGAGACCGCACTCTACTCTTCAGTGATTGCTGACTTCATCTCGAACATCGCGTTGATTTTCTTCGCGGCCTATCTGGCCAAAATCGCGCTCAACTTCGGCCCGCCGGAGTTTTTCTGGCTGATCTGCTTTTCCCTGACCGTCATCATTTCCGTGGCCGGTGACTCGGTTATCAAGGGCCTGATTGCCGCCTGTCTGGGCATACTGTTGTCGACTGTCAGCCTGGATATGGTCTATGGGACTCAGCGCCTGACGTTCGAGAACTACAACCTGATGGACGGCATTCCCTTTATTCCGTTGCTGATAGGGCTGTTCGCCATCCCGGAAATCATGGAGTTCTACTTCAAGAAGGCCAAGCCACATATCAAAATCAAGGCTGAAGGGATCGGCCTGAGCTTTGCCGAACTCAAGCGCTGCCTGAAAAGCATCGTTCGCGGCAGCTTGATCGGGGTGGTGATCGGGGCTATTCCCGGCACGGGAGCGACTGCAGCGTCCTTCATTTCCTATGGCGAGGCGCGCCGCCGCTCTCCAAACAAGGATAATTTCGGCAAGGGTGAAGTAGAGGGTGTCGCTGCGGCGGAGGCCGGCAATAATGGTGTGGCAGGAGCGACATTGATCCCCTTGCTGTCCCTGGGTATCCCGGGTGACGTGATCACGGCCATCATCCTGGGTGCATTCATGGTCCACGGCTTGAGTCCGGGGCCGGTCATGTTCCAGGAAAACATGACGCTGATCTATGCGCTGTTCATCGGCATCATGCTCAGCTCGGTATTCCTGTTCGGGATAGGTCGTGCAGCAATCAAATACTTCTCGTTGATTGCCGATATCCCCAAGGCGATTCTCTTCCCGATCGTGCTGATGTTCTGCGTGTACGGGGCCTATGCGGTCAATAACGACACCTTTGATATCGGCCTGATGCTGGTGTTCGGTGTGCTGGGTTATATCTTCAACAGAGTAGGTCTGGCGGCAGCGCCTTTCCTGATCGGTTTCATTCTCGGGCCCATGTTCGAAGATAACCTGCGGCGCTCCCTGTTGATCGGCTCCAATGACCTTTCCATCTTTGTCCGTGGACCTATTACCTGGTTCTTCATAGCCCTGACGGTCGGCTCGTTCCTCTTTGCACTGCGCCGCTATATCGTCTCCCGGCGGCAAGCAGCTTGATTGATGGAGTAGTACATGGAAATGCAGGCGGTTGAGATAACTGAACCGGGTGGACCTGAAGTATTACGCATCACCTCCCGCCCGGTACCTGTACCGGGGCAGGGCGAGGTGCTGATTCGTGTTTCGGCGTTTGGCATCAATCGCCCCGATGTCGCCCAGCGCAAGGGCAACTATCCGGTGCCGCCAGGGGTAACCGATATTCCCGGGCTCGAGGTGTCCGGAGAAATCATTGCCGGCGATCTCACCCATCCCTCGAACTATCTGGGATTGGCGCAAGGGGATGCGATCTGCGCGCTACTTCAGGGTGGCGGCTATGCGGAGTATTGCGTGGCGCCCATTGCTCAGTGTCTGCCGCACCCGGCGGGCTTTGATCATGTCCGGGCCGCCGCGCTGCCGGAAACCTTCTATACCGTCTGGAGCAATGTGTTCGAGCGCGGTGCCCTGGGCCGTGGCCCCAAGGGCAAGGCAGAAACCCTGCTGGTTCATGGTGGCAGCAGCGGGATAGGCACCGTGGCTATCCAACTGGCCGTTCAGCGTGGGCACAAGGTATTCGCTACGGCCGGGTCTTCAGAGAAATGTGAGTTCTGTGAAGCTCTGGGCGCAACCAGGGCAATCAATTATCGCGAAGAAGATTTTGCGACGGCTATCACCGCGCTGACCGATGGCATGGGCGTCGATGTCATTCTCGATATGGTCGGCGGCGATTACCTGCCGAAAGAACTGGCCTGCGCTGCTGATGACGGTCGCATCGTGATCATTGCACTGCAAAAAGGTGCAGAGGCCACCATCCCCCTGACTGACATCCTGCGCCGCCGCGTCACCATTACCGGTTCCACGCTGCGCCCGCGTTCGGAGGAGTTCAAGGGCGCACTGTCCCGCGAACTCCATACCCACGTCTGGCCCCTGTTGGAGCAAGGCGTGATCAGCCCGATCATCGAGACGGTACTGCCTGCCAGTGAGATCATCGAGGCCCATCGCCTCATGGATGCCGGCGCGCATAAGGGCAAGATCCTGCTGAGCTGGGATCTGTAGCCAGAAAGCGGCCTAGGGCACTGTTGCCATAGGCCGCATTCCGATCGCCTTATCCGACCGTCACACCACCGCAGACAAACAACGTCTGCCCCGTCATGAAGCCACTGCGGTCGTCACAGAAAAAGCTGACGGCCTGTGCAACATCCTCAGGCTGCCCCATACGCTGCGCTGGAATATTATCGATGATGCGGCGGGCGCGTTCGGAGTCCGGTGGATTGTTTTCCCAGAATGCAGTGGTGGCGATGGGGCCGGGGGCCACGCAGTTTACGGTTATGCCATCGCCGGCCAGTTCCAACGCCCAGGTCCTTGCCATCGACTGCAACGCACCCTTGGTGGCGCTGTAGATGGTGCGCGCTTCCTTGCCAAGTACCACGCGGCTGGTATTGAGAACGATGCGCCCAAAACGCTGCTCACGCATGGTGGGCAACAGCGCCTGCGTGCAGACCAGCGCCGACCGCACATTCAGGTGCATCAACCTATCGAGATCCTCGACACGGGCATCTTCAAGCAAGGCTGGCGCGACAATACCGACATTGTTGACCAGGCGTGTCACACAATGGCGTCCGGTGATCTCGTTCATTATCTCGCGCGTTGCTTCTACATCGGACAGATCTATCTGGTAGGCATCAGCTTTCAGTGTAGCGGCTTCCGGCTCGACAATATCCAATACGATGGTGCGATAACCGTCTTCTTGAAGACGCAACGCGATGGCTTGACCAATGTTTCTGGCGCCGCCGGTGACAACTACACAGGGTGCAGACATGGATTGACTCCTGGTTATAAGTGAGCGCGGCACGGTTGTTCATATTGACGCTGCTGGTGCCGCGCACGGTTTTAGATGCGGAACATAGGGACGGGCCTTGTCAAACACCTGGCCCTACAAGAGCACGGTCACTGGCGAGGCAGCACAGTGATCAGTTCTGGCGCAGCACGGTCAGCACCGGACTGGTATCCGGGCGTACACCGCGCCACAGGGCGAAGGCCTCGGCGGCCTGTTCCACCAGCATACCCAAGCCATCGATACAGCGTGCTGCGCCCTGCTCTGCTGCCCAGCGGTTGAACACGGTGGCCTCACTGGCATACATCATGTCGTAGCACCAGGTATGCCCGGGCTGGATCAGGTTGGGGGAAATGGGCGGCAGTTTGCCGTCGAGGCTGGCGGAGGTGGCGTTGATGATCAGATCGACCGGCTCCTCGATCCAATCGAAGCCGGCCGCACTGATCGGCCCCTGATCCTTGAACAGCATGGCCAGTTGCTCGGCCTTGTCCACCGTGCGGTTGACCACGCACAATTGCGCTGGCTGCGTTGCCAGCAGCGGCTGGATAACGCCGCGCGCCGCGCCGCCAGCGCCGATCAGCAGCACCCGCTTGCCGGCCAGCGCCAGCCCGGCGTTATGCTGGATATCCCGTACCAGCCCCTTGCCATCGGTGTTGTCACCCAGCAGGGTGCCGTCTTCCAGGCGCTTGATGGTATTCACCGCGCCGGCCCGCTCGGCTGCCGGCGTACGACTGTCGACCAGCGCCCAGGCCTGCTCCTTGAACGGTACGGTGATATTGACGCCGAATCCGTCCTGCAGAAAACCGCGCAGCGTCCCGGCAAAATCATCCAGCGGCGCCAGCAGCGCCTCGTAACTCAACTGCTCCCCTGTCTGCCGGGCAAACAGGCCGTGAATCAATGGCGACTTGCTGTGGGCGATCGGGTTTCCGATCACGGCATACCGGTCCATTACTTGTCCTCCTTCAGCCAGTCTCGTGGTGGCAGGAATACCTCGACCAGGCGCGCTTCGGCACTGCCAGGCTCAGGCTGCCAGTTGTAGCCCCAGCGCACGGTCGGCGGCAGGGACATGAGAATGGATTCGGTGCGCCCGCCCGACTGCAGCCCAAACAGCGTGCCCCGGTCCCAGACCAGGTTGAACTCCACATAGCGACCGCGACGGTACTCCTGAAACGCCTTCTGCTGCTCGGTCCAGGGCGTAGTACGGCGGCGCTCGATGATCGGCAGATAGGCTTCCACGTAGGCATCGCCGATGGCGCGCATGAACTCGAAGCAGCGTTCGAAGCCCCATTCGTTCAGGTCATCGAAAAACAGCCCGCCAATTCCCCGGGCTTCGTCGCGGTGCTTGAGATAGAAGTATTCATCACACCACTTCTTGTACCGAGCATAGACTCCTTCACCGAAGGGCGCACAGGCGTCCCGGGCGACACGGTGCCAATGGATGCAATCTTCTTCGGTCGCATAATAGGGCGTCAGGTCGAAACCGCCGCCGAACCACCAGACCGGCTCGGCCCCGTCCTTCTCGGCGATGAAAAAGCGCACGTTGGCATGGGAGGTCGGCACATGGGGGTTGTCCGGATGCATCACCAGCGACACTCCCATGGCCTGGAAACCGCGCCCCGCCAGCTCTGGACGATGGGCAGTGGCAGAAGGCGGCATGCCTTCACCAAAGACATGGGAGAAGCCGACCCCGCCTTTCTCCAGCAGCGCTCCATTTTCGATGATCCGCGAACGCCCGCCTCCGCCGCCGGGGCGGCTCCAGCTGTCCTCGCTGAACCGAGCAGCGCCGTCAGCCTGCTCCAGCGCTGCACAGATACGGTCCTGCAGGTTCATCAGATAGTCTTTTACCGCAGCCACATCAGCGGCATCGGGGATGGATTTCATTGTCGGATCTGAACCTCTCAGGCTGAGCGAATGACGGTATCGGTTTGCAGGTCTCTGATGATACTGGGGTTGCGCTGCTGCCCCAGAGCGCCGGCCACTATGTCATCCAGATAACCATGGAAATACTGCTCTACACGCAGCCGTGTACGGGCGGGTGGGCGTCCGGCGGGGTTGCATGAGGTCGATACCAGCGGGCCGGTGACGGCACACATCTGACGGATCTGCGGGTGATCGCTGACGCGCAGGGCAACGGTAGCATGATCGCCGGTAATCCACGGCGGCAGGCGGCCCTGATGGGGCACCAGCCAGGTATTGGGGCCCGGCCATGACAGTTGCAGTTTGGCCAGCTGGCTGTGCGGCAGATCCCACAGCAGAAATTCGAATTGATCCATGCTTCCGGCGACCAGAATCAGGCCTTTTTCCACCGGGCGCTGCTTGAGTAACAGCAGTCTTTCCACCGCTTCGGGTTTCCAGGGGTTGCAACCCAAGCCCCACACCGCCTCGGTCGGATAGGCGATAACACCCCCGGCCTGCAGAATTCTCTGTACCTGCCTCACCCGCCAGCCCGCCAGCATAGTGCACCTCTTTGGTTTGCGAGAGGCGACATTAGCCGAGCCAGCGGTCAGGCTCAAGGGGAGCTCGGAAAAACCTGATATCCCGTGTTTCAGAGGGTCATGAATCAGCCCGGCGCGAATACCCATGGGGCGTGTGCTGCACATGACCGCTCAGCTCCAGCTCCATTAATCCCTGCAACACCTGATGAATCGGCAAATTGCTCTGCGTTGCCAGCCAATCTGCCGTCACCGCCTCATAGCCCAACCAACGCCACAGCGGGTGCCTGACCTGTTCGGGTTCTGCAGACCTTTCTGCACTGGCAATGGCCTCGTGCAGCGGCACCTGCAGCACGTTGAAAACATCTTGCACGGTTTCCACCAAAGTAGCGCCATCGCGCAGCAGTCGATGACAGCCACGGGCCTGCGGGTTGTGGATAGAACCGGGCATGGCAAACACCTCGCGGTTCTGCTCCATGGCCAGCCGGGCGGTGATCAGCGAGCCGCTGTTGAGGCTCGCCTCGACCACCAGTGTACCCAGGCTCAAGCCACTGATGATTCGGTTACGCAGAGGGAATAGCCCGGCGTGCGGACTGGTGGACGGCGGCTGCTCGGACACCAGTGCACCACCGGCGTCCAGAATATGCTCAGCCAGCTGGCGGTGCCGCCGTGGATAACAGTTGTCCAATCCTGTGCCCCAGACGGCAATGGTCTGCCCACCGGCGTCCAACGCGCCCTGATGACAAGCTCCATCGATACCCAGCGCCATACCGCTGGTCACCACCAGCCCACTCTGGGTAAAGCTGCGCGCAAAGGCCCGGGCAGTGCTGGCGCCGTGAGGGCCCGGGTTGCGAGTGCCAACCATGGCAATCTGCGGATCAGTCAGCAGCGCCGGGTTACCCCGCACAAAGAGCACCAGTGGCGGATCAGTGATTTCACGCAACAGCGGCGGATAGCCGGAATCGTCGAACGTCAGCAGGTGGCAATCGGACTGCTGCAGCCATGTCAGACACTGCTCGACACGTTCCAGCACCGCACTGTTGCCCTGCTGGCATTGCAGGATGGCATCCTGAATGCGTTTATTGAAACCCAGCCCGCCGAGCGTCAACAGGTCGGCTGCAAACAGCTCGGGCGGATCGGGGACATGGTCGAGCAGATGGCGTCGCGCAGCCGGTCCCAGCCCATCAAGCATGCTCAGGGCCAGCCAGGCCTGACGGCGATCGGTCAGGTCGAGGGGCATGGTTCAGTCTCACCACCGCACCGCCCATGATCGGGCGGTGCGGTTATTCATCAGGGATTGCGGACCTTGTCCATGATCGCCAGCTGGCGCTGAGCGTTCAGTACAATGCCGTAACTCATGCGGTCATAGACACGGAATACCATCAGCAGACCGGCACGCTCATCGGGCAATTGCACCCGCTCGTTCTGTATGCGGTCGCGTACCGTTTCACCGGTCTTGTAGATCGCCAGCACGTTACCTTCCTGGAGATTGTCCCGGGCACCCTTGTTCAGGATCACCACGTCATACTGACCAATCTGGGTAACACCATTGGGGACGTCGAGAATCAGACCTTCGATTTCCTCTTCCGGGTCACTGGGGAAGAAGGTCGAGGCGACTGAACGCTCTTCGGTTTCCAGCAACCGGTCACCGATGCGCACTTCCTGACGGCTGCGGGTGACCATCAGGGTGGTGATGTCGCGCTCTGTCGCCAGTACGTCGACATTGCCGATTTCCTGAGCGTGGATGCCGAGAAACTCACCGCTTTCCGGATCAGTGTAGGCCTTGCCACGGCGATAGAGACCAAAGGCCGGCATGTCCTCGGCTACATCACCACGAGCGTAGATGCGGTTGCCGGCGCCAGCCACCACACTTTCCGCTTCGCCACCGATGACGTAGGGTGCAGCTTCCAGCTGATCGGCGTCATCCATGATACGCCCGGCATTCAGGAAGGCATTGATGGCCTCCAGCGGAATGGTCGGGATGGCTTCGGCAACAGGTGAAGAACGCACTGTGGGCGACAGCTTGATGGTGCCGCCTTGACCACGGTTGACCGTCAGGCGAGGCTGACCGTCGATATACACCAGCGAGATGATATCGCCGGGGTAGATAAGGTGGGGGTTGTTGATCTGCGGATTGGCGTGCCAGATTTCCGGCCACTTCCAGGGTAGACTGAGAAACCGACCGGCGATATCCCATAGGGTGTCGCCCCTGACTACCTGATACCGCTCCGGGTGATTTTCCCTGAACACCGACTCCTGAGCCTGCACCAGAATGCTCACCGAGAGCAGCAACAGGCCGAGTAATGTTTTCCTCATGACATGAATCCCTTTATTATAGAGGCCAGCACCCAAAGTCCCATGCCTTCTCCGGCACGTGGACCAGCTATACTTCCAAGCTGCCTGCCATATTAGCAGCACCTTATGAATCAGTTCTACAAACGTACATCACAAACCAACATGGCTATATTAAATATTCTCGAATTCCCCGACCCCCGGCTGCGCACCATTGCCAAGCCGGTCGATGTTGTCGACGAACGCATCCGGCAACTGGTCGACGACATGTTTGAAACCATGTACGACGCGCCGGGAATTGGTCTTGCGGCCACCCAGGTGAACGTTCATGAGCGTGTCATCGTCATCGACCTTTCCGAAGATCACAGCGAACCGCTGGTGTTCATCAACCCCGAGCTGCTACCTCTGACCGAGGAGCTCGAAGAGATGCAGGAAGGCTGTCTCTCGGTACCCGGTTTCTACGAGACGGTAACCCGTCCCGAGCGAGTACGCGTTAAAGCGCTGGGACGCGACGGCGAGGCCTTCGATATCGTCTGTGAAGGCCTGTTGGCAGTGTGCATCCAGCATGAATGCGATCACCTGAACGGTAAACTGTTTGTGGATTATCTGTCCAACCTCAAGCGTGACCGCATTCGCAAGAAACTGGAAAAAATCCACAAAGCGCAAAGCAACGCGTGATAAAGAGCCCAAGGCTTGCTCCGGCAGGCCTTTTCTTTACGCGCAAGATACCAATACACCAAGCTGTGCCGATCAGTGCACCCGCTTGCTTATCCAACAAGGCGCCATTGCATGAGCAGCTCTGATCTACGCATCGTTTTCGCTGGGACCCCGGAATTTGCCGCAGCGCACCTGCAAGCGCTGCTGGAAGCCGGCCTGAATATCGTCGCCGTCTACAGTCAGCCGGACCGCCCAGCCGGGCGCGGCCACAAGCTGGCCATGAGCGCCGTCAAGCAGCTGGCGCTGCAACACCAACTGCCGGTCTATCAACCAGTGACGCTACGTGATGCCGAGGCGCAGGCCGAGCTGGCAGCCCTGCAACCGGACCTGTTGGTGGTGGTGGCCTATGGGCTGATCCTGCCGCAGGCGGTGCTGGATATCCCGCGCCAGGGCTGCATCAACAGCCATGCCTCGCTGTTGCCGCGCTGGCGCGGAGCAGCGCCTATCCAGCGCGCCATCGAAGCTGGCGACAGCGAATCCGGGGTCACCGTGATGCGTATGGAAGCAGGACTTGATACCGGGCCCATGCTGCTCAAGAGCCGCACACCGATCAGTGCCGAGGATACCGGTGGCAGCCTGCATGACCGACTCGCAGAGCTCGGCCCACAGGCAGTGTTGCAGGCCATCGACGGGCTCGCCGCTGGCACGCTGGCAGATGAAAAACAGGACGACAGTCTGGCCACCTACGCGCACAAGCTGGGCAAGGCCGATGCACGCATCGACTGGTCGCGACCGGCAGGGGAACTGAACTGCATGATCCGCGCCTTCAATCCCTGGCCACTGGCACACGCTCGCTGGCAGGATCAGCCGCTGAAGGTCTGGGCAGCAGAGCCAGAAGCCGGGCGGGGCCAGCCGGGGGAAATTCTCGACTGCAGCAAATCCGGTCTGTTGGTGGCATGCGGTGAGGGTGCATTGCGCCTGACTCGTCTGCAACTGCCTGGTGGCAAGCCACTTGCCTTTGCTGATCTGTACAACGCCCGGCGCGACCAGTTCGCTCCAGGTCAGTTGCTGGCGAACGGGCAATGAGTCCGCGTCTGGCCGCAGCCAACGCGCTGGCCACCGTTATGGCCGGCAAGGCGTCATTGGGCAGCAGCCTGCCGGCACAGCTGAAGCAGGTAGCACCCCGCGACCATGCGCTGACCCGCGAATTGGCGCTGGGCACCGCACGCTGGTTTCAACGGCTGGATGGGCTTGCCGGGCACCTGATGCAAAAACCGTTGAAAGCGGCTGACCGTGATCTGCATGCGCTGCTGCTGATCGGCATGTATCAACTGCTATACACCCGGGTACCCGCCCATGCGGCAATTGGCGAGACGGTACAGCTGGCCGTCAGCATGAAGAAAACCTGGGCCAAGGGCATGCTCAACGCCGTGCTGCGGCGGGTGCAGCGCGAAGGCACCGAGCTGCTGGCCGAGCTGGAGCATGACCCGGTCATCCGTGTTTCGCATCCACGCTGGTTGCAGAAGACCTTCAAACAGGTCTGGCCTCAGCACTGGGAGGCGCTGTGCGCCGCCAATAACCTGCATCCACCAATGACCCTGCGGGTCAATCGCCGCCAGCACAGCCGTGATGCCTATCTCGAACAACTGCACGCTGCCGGTATCACCGCAACCGCCTGCACCTTCAGCCCGGACGGCGTGACCCTGGCCCAGCCCTGCGATGTACAGCAGCTGCCCGGTTTCGCCACAGGTGCGGTGAGTGTGCAGGACGAAGCCGCTCAGCTGGCTGCCCCCCTGCTGGAACTGCAACCTGGCCAACGAGTACTGGATGCCTGCTGCGCTCCGGGAGGCAAGACCTGCCATATTCTCGAACAACAGACCGACCTGAAAGAAGTCGTGGCGCTGGATCTGGAGCCGACCCGACTGGTGCGTGTGCAGGAGAACCTGCAGCGCCTGGGTCTGGAAGCGACCCTCAAGGCCGCCGATGGGCGAGACCTGGATGTCTGGTGGGACGGCCAACCATTCGACCGCATCCTGCTGGATGCGCCCTGTTCCGCCACCGGAGTGATTCGTCGTCACCCCGATATCAAGCTGACTCGCCAACCGGACGATATCGCCGCGCTGGCGGTCCTCCAGGCTGAGCTGCTCGACCAGATCTGGCGCACCCTGGCGGTCGGCGGCATTCTGGTATATGCCACCTGCTCGGTGCTGCCGCAGGAAAACACCCAGCTGATCGAGGCTTTTCTGGCACGCCAATCCGGCGCCCGGCAGCTGCCCATCACGGGTGGTTACGGTCTGGAGCAGCCAGCCGGACGTCAATTGCTGCCCCAGCCGGACGGTCATGATGGCTTCTATCTGGCCAAATTGCTGAAGGTCTCCGGCAACACGTCGGCGAATAGCTACACTGAGGCGAGCAACAGGGAAGACGCATGAAAATCATTATTCTCGGCGCGGGTCAGGTCGGTGGCAGTCTGGCTGCCGAACTGGCCAGTGAAGCCAACGACATCACTGTGGTAGATACCGATACGGGGCGCTTGCGGGCGCTGAGCGACCGTCTGGATATTCGCACGGTGCAAGGCCGCGGCTCGCTACCGACGGTGATGCGCCAGGCCGGCGCCGATGATGCCGATATGCTGATCGCCGTAACCAGCAGTGACGAAACCAACATGATCGCCTGCCAGGTGGCCTATACCCTGTTTCGCACACCGACCAAGATCGCCCGTATCCGCGAGTCGGCTTATCTGGTTCGCGGCCAGCTGTTCCAGAACGAGGCGGTTCCGATCGATGTGCTGATCAGCCCCGAACAGGCGGTCACCACCTACATCAAGCGCCTGATTCAACATCCCGGCGCGCTGCAGGTACTCGATTTTGCCGAGGGCAAGGTGCAACTGGTGGCAGTGCGAGCCTACTACGGCGGGCCGCTGGTCGGCCAGGAACTGCGTTATCTGCGCCAGCACATGCCGGGCGTGGAAACCCGTGTGGCGGCGATCTTTCGCCGTGACCGACCGATCACCCCTCAAGGCGATACCATCATCGAGGTCGACGACGAGGTGTTCTTCATTGCGGCCTCGCAGGATATTCGCGCGGTGATGAGCGAGCTGCGGCGAGTGGAAAAACGCAACAAGACCATCATGATCGCCGGGGGTGGCAATATCGGTGAACGCCTGGCCGAAGCCACCGAAAGCAGCTATCGGGTAAAGATCATCGAAAACAGCCGCGCCCGTGCCGATTATCTGTCGGAAAACCTGGAACAGGCCATTGTGCTTTACGGCAGCGCCTCGGACCGCGAGCTGCTGATCGATGAGAATATCGAGGAAGTCGATATCTTCATTGCGGTCACCAACGATGACGAAGCCAACATCATGTCATCCATGCTGGCCAAGCGACTCGGTGCGCGTCGGGTGATGGCACTGATCAACAATCCCGCCTACGTGGATCTGGTACAGGGCGGGCAGATCGATATTGCCATCTCGCCGTCTCAGGCCACCATAGGCACCTTGCTCGCCCATGTGCGTCGCGGCGATATCGTCAATGTGCACTCCCTGCGCCGTGGCGCCGCCGAGGCCATTGAAGTGGTTGCCCATGGTGACGCCCGCTCGTCCAAGGTGGTTGGCAAGGCGATCAACGAGATCAAGCTGCCGCCGGGGACCACCATAGGTGCGGTGGTACGCAAAGAGGAAGTATTGATTGCCCGCGACACCACGGTCATCGAGTCCGACGATCATGTCATCCTGTTCGTGGTCGACAAGAAGCACATTCGTGACGTCGAGCGGTTATTCCAGGTCGGTCTGACCTTCCTCTGACTTTCTATCCGGACAGGTAGCACAGCGCATGCAGTATTCCCAGATCCAGCGCATTCTCGGCATCCTGCTGATGCTGTTCTCCTGCAGCATGCTCCCGGCAGCAGCAGTCGGTCTGCATTACGGCGAGCAAGCCCGGGAAGCCTTCCTGGTGGGGTTTGTCATTACCTTGTGCGTTGGCCTGCTGGTCTGGCTGCCCGTGCGCAGGCAGCGCAATGAACTGCGCACCCGCGATGGCTATCTGATCACCGTATTATTCTGGCTGGTACTGGGGCTGTTCGGCGCGGTGCCGCTATACCTGCTGGACATGCCCGACCTGACGGTGGCCGATGCGGTATTCGAGTCCTTCTCCGGATTGACCACTACCGGAGCCACCGTCATCACCGGGCTCGATACCCTGCCACGCTCACTGCTGTTCTATCGCCAGCAGCTGCAGTGGTTCGGCGGCATGGGCATCATCGTGCTGGCGGTGGCCATCCTGCCGCTGCTGGGTGTCGGTGGCATGCAGCTGTATCGCGCGGAAATGCCCGGCCCGCTGAAAGAAAACAAGCTGACTCCGCGCATTGCCGAAACCGCCAAGGTGCTGTGGTTCATCTATACCGGCCTGACCCTGGCCTGTGCCGGCGCTTACTGGCTGGCCGGTATGTCGCTGTTCGATGCCGTCGGACATAGTTTCTCTACCGTGGCGATTGGTGGTTTCTCCACCCACGACGCCAGCATCGGTTATTACGATAGTCCGATGATCGAACTGATCTGCATGCTGTTCATGATCATGTCCGGCATCAACTTTGCCCTGCATTTCACCGCCTGGCGGTTCCGCTCGATCCGCAGTTACTGGCAGGACCCCGAGTGCCGCAGCTATCTGCTGATTCTGCTGGGCCTGTTTGTCATCAGCAGCCTGTTGCTGATCTACTTCCAGTACTACGATATCGCCTCGTCGATCCGCTTCGCGGCTTTCCAGACAATCTCCATCGCCACCACCACCGGTTTCAGCGTCACCGACTTTGCCTCCTGGCCGTCGGTGCTGCCCTTCATGCTGTTGTATGCCAGTTTCGTCGGCGCCTGCGCCGGCTCCACCGGGGGCGGCATGAAGGTCATCCGGGTAGTGCTGGTGTTCAAGCAGGGTGTGCGCGAGATCAAGCGACTGCTGCACACCAACGGTGTGTTTCCGGTCAAGCTGGGCAGCACAGCGGTAGGTGACCGGGTGGTGGAAGCGGTGTGGGGTTTCTGCTCGGTGTATGTGTTCACCTTTGCC
>JASJKW010000426.1:0-4201 GCA_037621305.1 Pseudomonas sp. | reverse complement strand
TGCATGTAGCTATGCTCGATCGGCTCATGCTTGAGCAGCGCACCGACGTCTTCCAGCTTGGCAACGATATTGGCGTTGGCTTTCCAGATGAACTGGCCACCGAAGAACGGCAGGTCACTGACATAGACACCGTTGCTCTGCACCGGCGTGAGAATATCGTCGTTTTCCATGCCGTAGTGCTTGCAGGTACGGAAGTCGTCCTCACCGTAGGCCGGGGACGAATGGACAATGCCAGTACCGGCGCCGGTCTCGACGTAATCTGCCAAATAGACCGGCGAGAACCTCTCGTAGAACGGATGACAGAAGCGAATATTCTCCAGCGCCACCCCTTCGCAACGAGCGATGATTTCACCGCTCAGACCATAGCGTTGCAGGCTGGACTCGACCAATTCTTCGGCCAGTACCAGCAGCTTGTCGCCGGTATCGACCAGCGCATAGATGAATTCGGGATGAACGTTCAGCGCCTGGTTGGCCGGAATGGTCCAGGGGGTGGTGGTCCAGATGACGATACTGGTGGGCTTGGGCAGGCTGTCCTGTCCAAAGGCCGCAGCCAGCTTATCAGCATCCTCGACGGCAAAAGCCACGTCGATGGCGTCGGATTTCTTGTCCTGATATTCGACTTCCGCTTCGGCCAGCGCCGAGCCGCAATCAAAACACCAGTTGACCGGTTTCAGGCCCTTGAATACAAAGCCGCCTTCGACCATTTTCGCCAACGCACGGATTTCGCCCGCTTCATTGGAGAAATCCATGGTCTTGTAGGGGTTGCTCCAGTCACCCAGCACACCGAGGCGGATGAAGTCGTCCTTCTGCCCCTCGATCTGCTTGCTGGCGTATTCGCGACTGCGTTCACGGGTCTTGTCCGCTGGCTGGTTCTTGCCGAAGGTGGTCTCAACCTTGTGCTCGATCGGCAGACCATGGCAATCCCAGCCCGGAACGTAGGGCGCGTCAAAACCGGACAGGGTCTTGGACCGAGTGATCATGTCCTTGATGATCTTGTTGACCGCGTGACCGATGTGAATGCTGCCGTTGGCATAGGGCGGGCCATCATGCAGCACGAACTGCGGGCGACCCTGGCTGACTTCCCGGATTCTCTGGTAGAGACCGATACTGTCCAGACGTTTCAGGGTTTCCGGCTCGCGGACCGGCAGGCCGGCCTTCATCGGAAAGTCCGTGGCGGGCAGGTTCAGCGTCGCTTTGTAATCAGTCATCTTGTCCTGGCTCATTTGTTCAATTCGGCGGCCCACTGGGCCCGTGCGGTGGCAAAATCGGCCTTGATGGCAGCTTGCAGATCATCCAGCGAGCCGAACTTCTGTTCGTCACGCAGTTTTTCATGAAATACCACGGTAATACGGCGCCCGTAGAGGTCACCGCTGAAGTCCAGCAGGTGGACTTCCAGATGCGCCTGGCCATCCCCAGTCACCGAGGGACGGGTACCCATATTGGCCACACCAATCTGCTTGACACCGTCCAGCTCGACACTGACCCGGTATACCCCGTTCAGAGGCGCACTGAGGCGCTTGAGCTGGACGTTGGCGGTCGGAGCGCCCAGGGTTCGACCCAACTTCTGGCCATGCAGTACCCGGCCGGTAATACTGAACGGGCGACCCAGCAGACGCTCAGCCTGGGCAAAATCACCTTCAGCCAACACCTGGCGTACACGACTGCTGCTGATGCGTTCACCACTTTCGGCAACCGTGTTAGCCGACTCAACGGTAAAGCCGCTGCGCTTGCCGCTGGCTTTCAACAACTCGAAATCACCGGCGCGATCACAGCCGAAGCGAAAATCATCGCCGACTTCGAGGTGCTTGACGCCAAGCCCTTCGATCAGCACCTGCTGGATGAATTCATCGGCGCTGAGCTCTCGCAGGCGACGGTTGAAGGCCAGACACAGCACCCGATCAACGCCCTGCTCTTCCAACAGCGCGAGCTTATCGCGCAGACGCGTCAGGCGTGGAGGTGCGCTGTGGGGGGCGAAGTATTCTCTGGGCTGCGGCTCGAAAATCACCACACAACCCGGCAATCCCAGACGCGCAGCATGGCGACTCAGGCGTTTGAGAATCGCCTGATGCCCGGCATGCACGCCGTCGAAATTACCAATTGTCGCCACGCACCCGCGGTGACGGGGGCGCAGATTATGCAGGCCGCGGACCAGTTCCATAACACTCGTTATCGGCAGATGAGTCAAAGCCGTGAAGTATACAGGGTTACAGGGGCTGGCGTCATTCGGGAAGACTGGCAGCCCGCTAAGACCGCAGATGCTTCATCCGCAACCCACTGGCCACAAGAGTGGCCATAAAGATGCCGATACCCGCCGCCACCAGAATGGTCATCTGCCAGACCTTCTGCTGCCACCCCCAAAGGAACCATTGCTCCACGGCCGGCGCCAGCCACAGCACCACGACCGCCAACGCAATGCAAGCGAGGACCAGCCGCAGCATGAACAGCGGCCAGCCGGGCTGAGCCTGATAGATACCAGCCTTGCGCAACCCCCACCACAACAGTCCAGCATTGAGCAGCGCGGACATCGAGGTCGCCAGCGCCAGCCCGGCATGTGCCAGCGGCCAGACCAGAATCAGGTTGAAGACCATGTTTGCGCCCATGCAGATGATGGCAATCTTCACTGGCGTCTTCATATCCTGGCGAGCGAAGTAACCGGGCGCCAGCACCTTGATCAGCATGAAGGTCATCACCCCCACCGCGTAGGCCCGCAGGGCGTTGGCCGACTGCACAACGTCACGCTCGGTCATCGCCCCGTAATGAAACAGGGTAGCGATCAGCGGCTCAGCCAACAGCAGCAACGCCAGGGCGGCGGGCACCCCCACCAGCAAGACCATACGCACCGCCCAATCCAGAGTCGCAGCAAAAGCCTTGGGATCTTCCCCGGCATGCTGCCGGGACAGCGCCGGCAGAATCACCGTGCCGATGGCGATACCGAAGGCACCCAACGGCAGCTCCGACAGCCGGTCGGCGTAGTACAACCAGGAAATACTGCCGGTCTGCAGAAAGGACGCCAGCACCGTATCCAGCAGCAGGTTGATCTGGCTTACCGACACACCGAACAGCGCCGGCACCATCAGCGTCATGATGCGTTTCACACCCTCATGATGTCGATCCGGACGCGGCACCGGCAGCAATTTGATCTGCGCCAGGAACGGCAGCTGGAACAACAACTGCGCGACACCGGCAATAAATACGCCCCAGGCCAGCGCCATGATCGGCTGATCGAAATACGGCGTCATGAACAAGGTCGCGCCGATCATGCTCAGATTAAGCAATACCGGCGTGAAGGCCGGCACCGCGAAACGGCCATAGCTATTGAGGATGGAGCCGCACAACGCCGTCAGCGAAATCAGAAACAGGTAAGGGAAAGTGATACGCAGCATGTCCGTGGCCAGCGCGAGCTTTTCCGTCTGACCATGGAAGCCAGGTGCAAACAACGTGATCAGCACAGGCGCGCCGGCCACCCCGAGCAGCGTTATCCCCGCCAGGGTCACCCCCAGGGTACCGCTCACCCGGTTCACCAGGTTCTGCACTTCGGCAAGGGTGAAGCGGGTACGGTATTCCGACAGCACAGGCACAAAGGCTTGGGCAAACGCACCTTCGGCAAATAAACGGCGAAGGAAGTTGGGAATTTTGAAAGCGATGAAAAAAGCATCCGCTTCGGATTTTGAACCGAAGTACGCCGCCACCACCACATCACGTACCATCCCCAGTACGCGAGAGAGCATGGTCATGATGCTGACCACCATGCCGGACCGCAGTAAACTGGGCGCCTTGCGCTCTGGTGCGGCGGGGGGAGTTGTATCAGTCATGTATTTCGCCAGATAAAAGCGCGATGATAGCGCTAACCGGGTAGAATTGGACACTTCGACGGAGAGACCGATGTTTGATCACTCCGGCGCTTGACATTATCCGAGGCCTGCGGCACAGTACGCGACCTTATTTATACCCTAATTCACTGATTTTCTGAGGAGCACGACGGTGGCCAACTCACCTCAAGCCAAGAAACGCGCCAAGCAGGCCGAGAAGCGCCGCAATCACAATGCAAGCCTGCGCTCCATGGTTCGTACCTACATCAAGAGCGTAGTCAAGGCGATCGACGCCAAAGACCTCGAGCAAGCTAAAACTGCCTACACCGCAGCCGTTCCGGTCATCGACCGCATGGCTGACAAAGGCATCATCAACAAGAACAAGGCCGCTC
>JASJKW010000425.1:0-6152 GCA_037621305.1 Pseudomonas sp. | reverse complement strand
ATCAGAGCTATTTGTAAACTATAAGAAACACTTTCAATTCAATATATGGATCACAGCAAACCCGCCGACCTACGGAGCCAAGGTTTCATTCCCCCCAAAAACACCAAACCCCGGCGAACCGGGGCTTTTGCTATCGACGCCAAAGCCACTACTTCGGCTCGATCGCGTCCCAGCCTTCCTTGATCTCTTCCAGCAACTGCTGAACCTCATCCAGCGAACGCGGCGTCTCATCCAGCGCCACACCGGCCAGTTTGCGGGTCATGTAGCCGTACAGGCCATCCAGGTTCTCGGCAATCTCACCGCCCAGATCCTTGTCCAACGACGCCTGCAGCGCACCTATGATGCTGATGGTACTGCTCACCGCCACCCCACGCCGCTCGGGATTACCCGTCGCCTGCGCATGCCGCGCCAGCTTCACACGCTCGATGGCGCCGTTGAGCAGCAACTGCACTGCGCGGTACTGGGAAACCTCCTGGGAAATACTGACCTGGCGGTAGGTATCGATGGGGCTTTTCACGATTTATTTACTCTGCTTAGCCACACCAGGCAGGCTATCGAGCACGCTGGTGAGGTAGTTACTGGTACCCATCAATTGCCCAACCATGGAGTCCATGGCATTGAACTGGGCAAGCAACCGAGCCTCCAGCGATGCCGTGCGCCGCGTCAGCGCTTCTCGCTGATCACTCACATCGGACAAGGTATTTTGCAGCGCCGCATCACGGTTATCGAGCAGGCCGCCGGTCTGGGTGTATGGCTTGACGCGACTTTCCAGGCGGGCCATCAAGCCAGTGTCACCGGTAAGAAATGCGCTCAGCTTATCGGTCCCCCCAGCGAGAACATCATCAAGCTTCTCTGAATTGAGTTTGAGAGTGCCATCCCGCTCCGTGGTAATCCCCAGGTCCGCCAGAATCCGCAGCTCACCATCAGATTGACTGTTCAATTCACTGCGCACGCTGTTCATAAAGCTACGAACAGAAGCATCCCCCACCAAGGCCCCCGTCGCAGGCTGGTCGTCGCCCCCTGTACCAGGCGTCACTTTGGTGAGGGCGCCAACGGTTTTCATCAACTGGTTATAAGTGTCGACGAACTGGGTGACTGACGCTTTGACAGCATCAAGGTCCTCGGTAATCCCCAAGGAAAGTGTTTTCCCAGCCGCCACGTCATCAGCACTCTGCGCGGCATGAAGCGTCAGCGAGACACCATCGATAGCATTGTCGATGGTGTTGCTGACACTACTCATCATGATTCCGTCAATCGAGAAACTGGCATCGCTCGCCGTGGTAATCACCCGAGGCGCTCGATCACCTTCCGGCGCAGAAGCGGAGGCGGGAAACTCAAGCATAGCCAGGTCACCCGACGTAACCGAACTGGCGGTGACGGTAATGTCATTACCCGCCCCCGTAGCACTGGAGCTCAATACCAGCCGTGAGCCACCGGTCCCACCGGGATCACTCACAATGGTGGCGCTCAAGCCCTGCTCTTTACCCGCCGCATTAATAGCGTCGCGGATATCAGCCAGAGTGTCCTTGCCTTCGGTGATATCTACATCAAGGGTGTCATCACCCACCTGAATACTCAGCGTACCAGTACCGATAACCGTGTCGGCACTGTCCACGCCAGCCAGCGATACTTTGCTGCCCTGCGCCAAGCCGAGCACTTTTATATCGTAATTGCCAGCTACTGCCTTTGATCCGGCAGTCACTGTAAAAATAGATTCATCAGCGGATACAGCCGACCGCTTTTGAAAGAGAGAGGCACTGTTAAGGTCTTTAAGGGCCGTTTCAAAAGACGACAAGGCGCTACGGAACTGCCCCAGGGCAGATACCTTGGTGTTGGTTGCACTCGCCAAGCGGTTGAGCTGGCTCTCTTTCGGGGCCTTCTCTGCATTGACCAGCGCATCCACCATCGCCCGAACATCCATGCCGGAGCCGATACCACCGATACCACCAATTGCTGCCATCTTTGCCTCCCCGACCGTGTTTTATTGACGGTCTGGCCTTTAAACCATGTCTGATCAAGATTAAAGCAAAAACCGAGCCAGGGCTTCTACTCAGACCTCAGTCTTGGACATCAGACTGCGCGCATCGGATAAATGCACCGCCAACTCTAATGCCTCCTCCGAGGGAATCTGCCGGATAACATTGCCGCTAGCGCGGTCGGTAACACTGATCACCACCCGCCCACTGTCTTCATCCAGCTGAAAAGCGATATCCCGGTCAGCCGCCTGAGCCAAAGCGTTCATTTCGGATACTGCCGCTTCCAACTCGCCGCGATCAACCTCGACAAGCTGCCGCTGCGTCAAAATATCGTCTTCAGCTAGCTGAGCACTGGAAGACACCGCTGTAGCGGATACGACCTCCGCCTTAGCGTCCGTCGCCTGCGTACGATGGATACTCGATAATCGAGACATCTCGGGCGAACCAGGTATACGCGTTTCCATAATCCTTGCCTCGCAAACGACAACGCGGAGAGAAGATTACTCTTCCCCCCGCTTATCGACCACTGGCTGAATCAGCCCAGCAGACTGAGTACTGCCTGCGGCAGCTGGTTCGCCTGGGACAACATGGCGGTACCGGCTTGCTGCATGATCTGGTTTTTGGTCAGGTTGGCAGTTTCGACAGCGTAGTCGGTGTCCATGATGCGGCTGCGGGCAGCAGATGCGTTTTCAGCAATATTCTGCAAGTTGCTGATAGTGGAATCGAAGCGATTCTGAACAGCCCCGAGGTCAGCTCGCTGCTCATCAATAGCTTTCATACCAACATCAATTGCTGCAATCGCCGCCTCTGCGCCGGCAACATCCGAGATATCGATAGCACCTACTGTCAATGTGGTTGCATCAATATTGGTCAAACTGAACGAAATAGTCTCACCGACTTCCGAGCCAACTTGGAAAGCTACATCAGTAAAGTTACCATCGAAAAGCTTCTGCCCACCAAACGCGGTTGTTTCGGCAATACGTGTCAACTCATCTCTAAGTTGTACTACTTCCTTCTGTAGCGCTGCACGGTCCTCAGCACCGTTCGACCCGTTGGCAGACTGAAGAGCCAGTTCCCGCATGCGCTGCAAAATATTGGTAGATTCCTGCATAGCACCTTCAGCAGTCTGTGCGATAGAAATACCATCGTTGGCATTTTTCACCGCCACATTCAGACCGTTGATCTGGCTGGTCAGACGGTTGGAAATCTGCAGACCGGCCGCATCATCCTTGGCGCTGTTGATACGCGAACCGGAGGACAGACGCTCCATCGCAGTGGACAGGGCGTTGGTGGAACCACTCAGGTTGCGCTGAGCATTAAGGGAAGCGATGTTGCTGTTAACTGTAAGAGCCATGAGTAATTCTCCGTATGACCAAAATCGATGTTTGCCTGAGCAAGCGACTCATGGGCCGGACATCCCCAGGCACCCATAATGTTCGCGTTCAATCCTGTTATCGGCGTACCGGCCAGGAGCTTTAATCTTTTTTCAGAAAATTTCTCTGGTGGGTTGACAGACCTAAAAGCAGCCGGTGTCGACACCAAGCGTATCGGACACCCCAGCGGAACCTTTAGCCCGATTTTCGGGTTAGGGGTGTAGCGCGCCTGCGCTACGCCAAAAGGCATCGTAGCCTCGGCAGCATCAGGCTGAGGCCGAAAATGGCGGATACATAACCCGTGGAGCAGTCGGGAAACAGCGAACTCGCGGAAAAAGGGGGCAGGTACGAATGGCACTTACTTAGCCTTTGTCCCCTCTTCGCTTTTTCGATTTGTGTAACCTTTTTGTTTCTGTTGCATCTATTCAAGTACTAGCCAAGCAAGGCGTAATTCGTACGCGAGGTGTGACATGTTAAAAACGATCCTGTTTACCGCCGGCGTAATGGCCGCATCCGTGGCGTTTGCTTATGACGAAGGCAAGGTTGAAAAAATGCCGCCCGAGAGTCCCTTTGTTCAAGTCAGTGAAGTGCTTCCGCTGCCGGCTTTTCTGCCCGGGCTGGGGACGCTCTTTGTGGACCCGGATACACTTCCAGCCGGGCCTTTTTTGGGGTATGACCACGACGGCAAGCTGTCGGCAACCATCTACATGATCCCGCTGGGAGAGCTGGAAAAAGGGGTTGCCTACGATGACCTGGATGTAGGCCTGCACGAAGTGACATCGGTGGATGTCTACTACAATGCTGGCCATCCAGGTGTTGAGGTGCCGCATGCCCACGTTGTGCTGTATCACGATGCTGGCGCCGAAGAGCGGTTGGCAAAATGACACTGACCCGGCGTGATCTGCTGCTGGCAGCAGGTGGTGCTCTGCTAGCAGTCAATATGCCGATACTTGCATCCGGTCAGCCCCCCGTGCTGATCGAGATGCGAGGCACAGCACGGGGTGAACGGGTCTGGTTTGATCCGTTCGGCGTTGCGGTTGAAACAGGAACAACCCTGAAATTCACCAACCGTGATCATGGCAACTCCCACACGGTAACCGCCTATCACCCTGACTTGTTTGGGCGTGTGCGCCGTATTCCCGAACAGGCTGAACCCTTTAATAGTGGCTATTTATTGCCCGGTGACAGTTTTGAGCTAACGTTAACCGTACCGGGCGTATACGACTTCTACTGCCTACCCCACGAGCAGGCAGGTATGGTAGGCCGTATCGTCGTTGGTAAACCCGGTGATAACAACTGGGATGACACGGGCATGGCAGCGGGAGGGGTAGCAGCAAAAGTTGAAGCTGTATTGCCATCCATATCCGCCATATTGGCATCGAGAGCGCTCAGCGCCCCGGAGCTGAAATGAAACCTATTACTAAAACGCAGGCCATCACGCCTGTAATGGGCGACTTACCTGAGCTCGAATTGGTGAAGCTGGCTCGGGGCAACCATGAAGCTGCGATTAGGGAAATTATCCGGCGCATGAACCCCAGGCTGTTCAGGATTGCCCGAGGGCTTGTTGATAATGACTCGATTGCCGAAGAGGTTGTCCAGGAAGCCTATCTCATTGCATTTACCAAAATTGATGGGTTCAGGGGCGAAGCAACCTTTTCTACCTGGATTACACGTATCACCCTGAACGCAGCCAAAATGCGTTTACGTAACGCTCAGCCAACCCAGGAATACGATTCCGTAAACGAGTCGCAGCATGCGAATGCGTCGGTGCTGGTCTTCCCCGGAGCGAAAGCGCCTAACCCGGAGGTTGAACAGGGCCAGGCGCAATTTCGTGCGCTCATTGAGCTGGCAGTAACCGAGCTGCCTGCCAAGCTGCGAGTGGTCTTTGTGTTACGGGAAACCGAAGGGATGACGGTGGCGGCTATCGCTAAAGACCTGGGTATAAGCGTGCTCAGTGTAAAAACGAGGCTATTCCGTGCTCGCAAACAGTTACGAAGCTTTCTTGAAGCGAAGATGCGGGGCGGGTTTGATTCTATATTTCCCTTTGATGGCTTGCGGTGTGCGGGCATGGCGGATTCGGTGGTTGCAATACTTGATATCGCCCCTGCTGTCCGGTGACGGTAGAGCGTGATCCTGCCGCCCCCTTTTTCTTCCCGCACGAGGTCACAAGAAAAAAGGGGGAGCTTTCGCTCCCCCTTTGGGTGTTCTTGTTTTTCTTGAGCTGTTTCTTGTTCTTTTGGGCTGGGTGACAGTGCCACCCCGTTGAACCCATCCCGGGTTGCTTAAAGCAAGCGGATTGCTTTGGATGCGCAGGAAATCATTTCCCATTCTCCAAAAAAATCAGTTTGCTGTACTCGCACGTTTTGTTGTTGTTATGTGTGGAGCTGAATCTTGTTTTTGTTATATGAGTTTTGCGCTTCGTTTTTTATTCTTGTTGTACTCAATAACAATGCAGATCACGTGCCATGTTTTATATTTCGTTTAAAATCATAATGTTATGAAAATACTGGTGAATTCAGCGTCACGCCCCCAGACAAGGTGTTACCTTTCACCCCCTTTAGTGTTACCGCAAGTTGGGGGGGGGGGTGTTACCCCTTTCTTCCCAGCGGCAGCTAGTCAGAAAAGGAGGTCAGCACATTAAGGCACAAAGCATCTGGAGCAATTACCAGGGATGCAAATCCCCATTCCATTTAAAGAAGCTGCCGCAGGTTTCCAGAGCCAGGTGGAGGCGGCGTGGGCCCCCCCCCCACCCCGCCCGGGCGCGGGGGTTAAGCGGAAAAAAAGAGGGGGCGGGGCCCCGGTG
>JASJKW010000424.1:0-6369 GCA_037621305.1 Pseudomonas sp. | reverse complement strand
GAGCGCGTCGCCACGACCGATAACGACTGGATTCAGGAATATTTCCACGGCCCCCGAGGGCGTGCAGCAGCAACCGCCGCCACCCCACACAGCGATCACCCGGAGCTAAGCCGCTAATGGAAACACGTGCCCATCACGTTATCATCGGACTGTTCACGCTACTGGCCGGCGCCGGAGCGGTGTTCTTCGCCATCTGGATCAGCAATGCCAACACCAGCAAGGATTACCGCAACTACATCGTGGTATTCCGCGAAGCAGTGACCGGCCTGTCGCGCGGCAGTGCGGTGCAATACAGCGGCATCCCCGTGGGCGACATCACCGAGCTGACGCTCGACCCCGCAGACCCCCGCCAGGTTCTGGCTCGCATCCGGGTAAGCGATAGCGCGCCGGTAACCCAAGACACCAAGGCCAGATTGACCTTCACCGGCATCACCGGCAACTCGGTGATCGAATTGGTACCCGGCAACCCGCAAAGTCCGCCCCTGGAAGGCAGTCACGGAGAAGAGCCGCGCATCTATTCAGTGCCCTCCCCCATCTCCAGCCTGCTGGCCAACGGCGAAGACCTGATGACCAACATCAATCAACTGGTGATCAGCGCACGCAACATGCTGTCGGATGAGAACGCCGAACGTATCGCCAGTACACTGGAGTCCATTGAGGTCGCCGCCGGCAGCCTGTCGAGCCAGGGCGATGACGTGAAGGCGCTGGTCGGCGAATTGACCCTTGCCAGCCAGCAGGCCAGCGAGCTGATGGGCAACATCAATACTCTGGTCAATGATCAGGGCAGTCAGACCCTGAACAGCGCCGAACAGACCCTGGAGTCCATCGCGCGCGCCAGCGAGACACTGGAAAACATGCTGCAGGACAACAGCGAAGCCTTTACCAATGGCATGCAGGGACTCGGTCAACTGGAACCCGCCATCAATGAGCTGCGCGGCAGCCTGGGTGCGCTGCGCTCGATTACCCGCCGGCTGGAAGACAACCCTGCACGCTTCCTTCTGGGCCGCGACACCTTCGAGGAGTATGAGCCATGATCCGACTGACTCTGGCCAGCGGCCTGCTCGCCGGGCTACTCACCCTGAGCGCCTGCACGCTGATACCTGAATCAGAGGCACTGGCGGTCTATCAGTTTCCGCAACCGGCGCAATCCGCCCGTCACCACCTCGACCAACCGCCGGCGATCTCACTGCGGATCGATACACCCCATACCGGCTACGCCTACAGTGGCCCGCGACTCATGGTGCAGACCCGGAACAACCAGTTGCTCAGTTACAAGGGCGTTCGCTGGAGCGATCCGACACCGATACTGCTGCGCGAGTACCTGGCGCTCGCCTTTCAGCGCCAGGGCGCACTGAGCACCGTTACCACTGATGAGAAAGCACTCTATGCCGATGTACACCTGGGCAGCGACCTGCGGCGCTTTCAGGTAGTCGACAGCAACGATCCCCACATTCTGATCGAACTGCAGGCCCGGCTGATCAACCCGGAAAGCCGCCGCATCTATGTCAGCCAGGACTTCAGTATTCGACAGTCCATCGACAGCACCCAGATCCAGCATGTGACCGAGGGTTACGAACAAGCCAGTGCAGCACTGGCAACCCAGCTGCTCGGCTGGGCCATACCGCAGCTGTCGGCGATCTCACGGAACTGACGGCCTTGCGAGTCACCACACAAGTGGCTCGCAAGGCAGGCAACATGGCAAACCCGTTACCCTACGACTACGCTTGAAGTACCCAAACAAGCCGTGTCACGGAGACGAGCCCCATGTTCGAAGACAACCAGCAACTTTCCTACATAAGCTACCAACTCAGCGTATGGGGGCCCAAGCTCCTGGCTGCCATCGTTATTCTGGTGGCCACCTACCTCATTGCCAAAGCGGTGCGCTGGGCCCTGACCAAAGGCATTAACCAGCTGCCCTTCCTCCAAAAGGATTCTACCCATCAAGGACAGAGCCTCTCGGAGTCAATCGGAGCACTGGGATACTGGCTGGTGTGGCTTATTGGCCTGCTGGTCGCCTTGCAGCCATTAGGGCTGACCCAGGCGCTCGAACCAATCAACATACTGACCAGTGAGGTCATGGCCTTTCTGCCCAGGATCATCGGAGCGGGGATTATCCTGTTTGTCGGTATATTGATTGCCCGCATAGTCAGAACCATTGTCGAGACCGCACTAGGTACGGTGAACTGGCAGAAACTTTGCGCTCGCTTCGGTCAACTCGGTTCGACCGAGGCCAACAGCGACCCCGCTGCTGACAGTGGCATTGCAGGCTGCGGAACGATGATTCGTACCATCGGTGCCATCGTCTTTGCACTGATTGTCATTCCGGTGGCCATCTCCGCCCTGCAAACGCTGGGAATTTCATCTATTGTCGACCCGACAGTTCTAGTACTGCATACAGTTCTGGACGCCATCCCACGCATTTTCGCTGCTGCTTTGCTGCTGGCCATTGCCTATTTCATCGCCCAATGGGTTCGTGGTCTGCTGGAACAACTGCTGGTATCCATGGGCTTTGATAATGTGCTGAGCAGTGTGGCCAGCCTTTCCGAACGTGCGAAACCCTCCCGCGTGGCCGGCTGGATCGTCCTGGTGGCTATTATGTTATTTGCCGCCATTGAGGCCGCCAGACTGCTCAACTTCGAGATTGTTGCAGTGATGCTCAGTCAGGCCACTGAGCTGGGTGGCAAAGTGGTGTTCGGCAGCGTCATCGTCGTCATTGGGGTAGTCATGGCGCGCCTGGTGGCACGCCTGGTCGGCGACTCCGTGGGCGAAAGCGGTCTACCCTCGCTCTTGAAGTACGCCATCATCGCCCTGGCGGTAGCCATGGGGCTGCGCTTCATGGGGCTGGCCAACGAGATCGTGAACCTGTCCTTCGGCTTGATTCTGGGCTCCGCAGCGGTCGCTTGTGCGCTGGCCTTTGGTCTGGGTGGCCGTGAAACCGCTCATCGTTTACTGCAGATCTGGGTTGACCGCTGCTGCAAGAAAGATCCGACAGGCAAAGCTGAAACTGATCGGCCGGATCAATCAGAGTAAGCGACACTTTCAGCAAAGCAACTGCCAGCGGCTCGGTTTACGAGCCGCTTTTCAATGCAGTCACCTGATCTCTTCACACCGCCTTCTCAGAACTTTTCACGGGTTGTGCCGGTATCGTCTCCGGCTCCCCCACCGCCAGTTCCCTGGGAAAACGGCGGATCAGCAGGGTCAAGCAAAAACCCACTGTCAGCACCAGCGCGGTGAAACTGAAAGCAGCGGTAAAGTCCCCTGTGGTTTCGATCAGCCAACCTGCAATGGCCGGCCCGAGGAACTGGCCGGCGGCAAAGAATAGCGTCGCATAGCTGAATGCAATGGGAATGTAGCGTGGTGCCACCTGATCCGTGGCACTGGTCTGAATCATCGCAAAAACGCCATTGATCGAGACCCCCATCACCACGAAGTGCAGGAAGAAATAGGGCAGCGTCTGTTCGATCAACGGCAGGCCCATGGCAACAATCACCAGGAAGATCGACACCGCCAGCGCGTTGCCCCGCCCCAGAAAGTCAGACATCCAGCCCCACAGCGGACCAGCTGCAATCGACATCATCCCCATCATTGCCACATAGCGCCCCGCAATGGAGTCGCTGTAACCGGATTCGACCATGAAACTGACCATGAATACCGTCTGAACGATATAGCCCAGGCCGATAATGCCGTAGGTGGCAGCGACAATCAGTACTCGTGGATTGCGGTAGATCAGCCACTTTTCCTCCGCGCTCAGGGGCGCACCTGCGTTGGCCGTGGCTTGGGGAGGGTTATGGACAAACAGGCTGATCAGCACAGCGACCAGCAGGGCCGTGCCGGCAAACACCCCCCAACTGACTCGCCAGCCCTGCTCACCGAACACGGTGAACAGAAAGGGCACCAGCAAGCCGGCCACCAGCGTGCCAATACCCACACCACTGCTCATACAGCCGATCACCAGGCCACGTTTATCCGGAAACCAGGTCGCCAGCAAGGCCACCATGGGCGCAAAGGCAAAGGCGGTACCAAACCCGAGCAAACCCATCAGAATCGCCATCAGCCAGAAATCCGCCGCGAAGATCAGGCCCACAAACCCCACCACCACCGTACACATGCCAAACAGAATGGAGGCCCTGGCTCCCCAACGTGCAGCCGCCAGACCGCCGGCCAGCACGAAGCTGACGTAACAGAGCGCAGTAACCGTACTGAGAATACCCGCCTGCTGGTAGGTCAATCCGAGGTCTGCTCGCATCGAGGGCAGAATGACACCGTAAGCCAGGCGGGCAAACCCGATCACAACCAAGGACGTGAGGGTACCGCACAACACGGTGAGCACCATGTTCGGGCGACTCGTACTCTGGGACATCGTGACTCTCTTATTATCTGATTCTTCACAGAGGATCAGGTTACCAGCTTCCCGCGTCACTGCTAGCCGCAGAGCCTGTCAACGACTACATGAATATCCAGCCATCGACGCAGGACAGGTTCACAGCAGCAGATAAAGCCAGGCAGGCAGGAACAGCATCGCCAGCAACGTCTGCAACGTGATGATGCCCGCCATCAACTGCCCATCGCCGCCCAGCTGGCGGGTCAATACATAAGCCGTCGGCGCACAGGGCAAGGCGAAGAACAGCACCAGAATGGCGGTTTCCATCGCGGGCATTCCCAGCAAGCTGATCAGTAACCAGGCACAGGCAGGCACTACCAGCAGACGCACCAGACTGTTGACCAGCAAGGTACCGGTCTCACCCAACAGATCCCGTGGCTCGAGCGCCGCACCCACGCATAACAGGCCCAAAGGCAGACTCGCCGCGGCAAGCAAACCGAGCAGGCTGTCCAGGCCGCCCCCCAGACTACCGCCCGCCAAGTTGAAGGCACCACCCAACAGGCACGCGAGGATCAGCGGGTTCTTCAACAGGGCAACCAGCCAGGAACGGACCGAGACCGCCCCATGAGCCGTGAGCGCGTGCACCGACAGAATATTCACCAGAGGGACACTGAGCGCCAGCAGCACGGCAAACAATGCCAATCCCTCACTACCGAAGATCGCCGCCACTGTGGCCAGGCCAATATAGGTATTGAACCTCAGACTGCCCTGTACCAGCACACCGAAACGTGACGCCGGCCAGCCGCGCAGTCGCCGCAGCGTCAGCAGCAACAGCCAGGCCGCGGCGTACACCAGCCCCAAAGCAAGTGTTACCCGGGGCAAAGCCGCGCTGTCCAGCGGCGCATTGGCCAGACTGGTGAACAGCAGCGCCGGGAACAGAGTGAAATAGTTCAGCCGCTCCGCGCCCGGCCAGAATTCGGCACTGGGAAAGCCACAACGGCGCAATACATGACCAGCGAGGATCAACGCGAACAGCGGCCAGAGGGAAGCAAGTAGCTGACTCATGGGGTATCCATTTCAAAAAATGCTGTCGCAGACTACCGGACAGCAGTAGCGTCCGCCAGTCTGACACCCGACATTACCCTCTGAGATGCAGCTTCAGCCACAGCGCTGCGCACGCTCCCGAGCCGGACCGTCAACCTTCAACAGGTTATGTGCAGTATTGATCAGCCCGATATGCGAGAACGCCTGGGGAAAGTTGCCCAGCATCCGCTCGGCGCAGGGGTCATATTCCTCCGACAGCAGCCCCAGATCGTTGCGCAGGCCCAGCAGCCGCTCGAACATGGCTACGGCCTTGTCGCGCTGGCCGCACAGAACATAAGCATCGGCCAGCCAGAAGCTGCACACCAGAAACGCCCCTTCATCACCTTCCATCCCGTCCTGGGTGTGCTCGGTGGAGTAACGCAGCACCAAGCCGTCCTTCAGCAGCTCCTCTTCGATCGCCGCAATGGTGCCCAGTACGCGTGGATCATCCGGCGCCAGAAAGCCGGTCTGCGGCATCAGCAACAGACTGGCATCGAGCGTCTTGCCGCCATAATACTGGACGAAGCTGTTCTTCTGCCGGTCGAAGGCGTGCTCACAGATATCATCGTGAATCGTGGCGCGCAGCCGCTTCCATTCATCGATCGGCCCTTCAAGATGAAACCGCTCTGCGGATGAAATCGCCCGATCAAACGCCACCCAGACCATCATCCGTGAATGGGTGAACGCCCGTGCCGGACCACGGATTTCCCAGATACCTCGATCGGGGGTCTGCCATTTCCGTGCCAGGGTGGCGAGCAGTACCTTCTGCAGTGACCAGGCCTCCTCACGTTGCTGCAGTTCCGCCAGCCGCGCCCCGTGCAAGGTATCGAGCAACTCGCCATAGACGTCGAGTTGCATCTGGCTTGCCGCCGCATTGCCGATACGCACCGGCTTGCTCTGCTCGAACCCCGCTAGCCATGGCACCTCCAGCTCGGGCAGCCAGCGCTCACCGGCAATGCCGTACA
>JASJKW010000423.1:0-2693 GCA_037621305.1 Pseudomonas sp. | reverse complement strand
GCAGGCTCTGGCCACGGCCCGCCATCGGCTGCAACGTGGCAAGACCGCGACTGATGGCATCCAGGGGAATATTCAGCGCCAGCGCCGCCCCGGTTGCAGCCAAGGCGTTGGCGACGTTGTGCCGTCCCAGCAGACCAAGCTGGATATGCACGGTGCCGACCGGCGTAATCAATTCAAAGCCCGCACAGCCGCGCTCATCTAGGCGAATGCTCTCGGCGCGCAGTTCGGCGGTTGGGTTGTCGGTGCTGAAGACATGCGCCTTGCGATTACCCAGTGTCTGATACCAGTTCTCGAACCAGGGACTGTCGAGATTGATGACACCCTGACCATGGCTATCCAGACCGGCAAAAATTTCACCCTTGGCCTCGGCAATGGCCTGCTCGCTGCCAAAACGGCCGATATGCGCTACGCCAGCATTGGTCAGCACACTCACGCCGGGCTTGGCCAGCCGCATGCTGTAGGCGATATCGCCCAACGCAGCGGCACCCATTTCCACCACCGCATATTGATGCTCCGGCGCCAGCTCCAGCAACGTCAGAGGCACACCCAGTTCGTTGTTGAGGTTGCCACGGGTCGCCAGTACCGAACCGCATTCACCCAGTATCGACGCGAGCATTTCCTTGACTGTGGTTTTACCGCTGGAGCCGGTGATCGCCACCAGCGGGCCAGTGAAGGCCGCGCGGTTCAAGGCGCCGAGTTGCCCCAGTGCGTGGGCGCAATCATGGACTACCAATTGCGGCAAAGGGTCTTCCACAGGGTGCTCGACCAGCGCGGCGGCAGCGCCGTTGGCACGTGCCTGGGCAACAAAATCATGCCCATCGACCCGCGTACCCGGCAGCGCCACGAACAGGCCACCTGACTGGATATGACGGGCGTCGATGCTGACGCTGTCGAAACTGGCATCGTCGCCATTCAGACTCGCATTGAGCGGTTTGATCAGACCCGACAGGCGCATGGCTTCAAGCATGATGCTCCTCCCGGTACTTCAAGGCGCGGTCGGCCTGTTCAATATCACTGAAAGGATGACGCACCCCATCAATCTCCTGGTATGTTTCGTGGCCCTTGCCGGCTAGCAGAATGATGTCTCCTGCGTCGGCATTGGCAATGGTTTGGCCGATAGCCTCGGCACGGTTGGCTATGACTGCCACCCGCTGTGGATGTTCAATACCTGCGCTGATTTCGCCGATGATCGTCGCCGAAGACTCGGTGCGTGGGTTGTCATCGGTCACCACCACCTGATCCGCACCCTGCTCGGCAATACGGCCCATCAAGGGACGCTTGCCGCGATCACGGTCACCACCGCAACCGAACACGCAGATCAGGCGCCCGGCAACGTGAGCACGCAGAGCGGCAAGCGCCTTCTCCAGGGCGTCCGGGGTATGTGCATAGTCGATCACCACCAATGGTTGGCCGTTGCCGCCCCGCCGCTGCATGCGGCCAGCCGGCGGCAGCAGTTCGCTGATCAGAGTGGCGACCCGCTCCAGCGGCACGTCCAGTGCCAGCAAGGCGGCCGCGACGGCAAGCACGTTCGACAGATTGAAAGTACCAAGCAGGGGGCTGCGCAGTTCGACTGCACCCGTCGAGGTGTGCAGGCGCGCCTTGATTCCTTCGGCGTCGAAGCGGATATCACTGCAGTACAGATCCGCACTGCTGTCGCTGACACTGTAAGTCGTGACCGGCACCGGACAATCGGTTACCAACTGCCGGCCGAAGGCGTCATCCAGGTTAACCACAGCGGTGCGCGATTGCGTTAACAGACGGGCTTTCGCCGCACCGTAACTCGCCATATCGCCGTGATAGTCCAGATGGTCGCGGCTGAGGTTGGTGAAGATCCCTACCTCGAACTGCAGTGCGGCTACACGCCCCTGATCCAGCGCGTGGGATGAGACTTCCATGCTCACCCGCTGTGCGCCCTGATCACGCAATTGAGCCAGCTGCTGCTGAACGGCCAGTGCATCCGGCGTGGTCATGCCGTGATCAAGCAATGTACCGGGCATACCGCTGCCCAGGGTACCGATGACGCCGCACGGCTGGTTCAGGCTATTCAACGCCTGGGCCAGCATTTGGCTGACACTGGTCTTGCCGTTGGTGCCGGTGATACCGATCAGCCCTAGGCGGCTGGCGGGCTCGCCATGGAAGCGCCCGGCAATAGCCGACAGCTGAGTGGACAGTTGCCGTATGGCCAACAAGGGCACTGCTGCGCTGCAGGTGAAGCCATCGTCTGCTTCATAAGCCACTGCCGCGGCACCCGCAGCAATGGCCTGTTCAATATGGTTGCGTCCATCGTGGCGCTGGCCGGGTACAGCCAGAAACAGAAAGCCTGGCGCAACCTTGCGGCTGTCCAGGGTCAGACCGCTGATCTGTACCGGCGCACCCTGCCACTCGGGGATGATCTGCTGGAGCTGCATTATCCGCGCTCCTCTTCTGTATCCACTGACGGCAATTCGACCTGCTGCATATCCACCAGATTGTCTGGCGTGATATTCAGCAGGCGCAGGGCGTTGGACATCAGGCCACTGAACACCGGCGCAGCCACCAGACCGCCGTAATAGCCGCCCTTGGTAGGCTCGTCGATGACTACCGCGATGGCGATGCGTGGATTGCTGCTCGGTGCGAATCCGGCAAACAGCGAACGATAGGAGTCTTCCTTGTAGCCCTTACTGCCGACGCTGGCTTTGCGCGCCGTGCCGCTC
>JASJKW010000422.1:0-2914 GCA_037621305.1 Pseudomonas sp. | reverse complement strand
TGCCTACGAGCTGGACAAGAAGGGCAAGACCAAGAAGGTTGCTGACCCGCAGTCCTATGAATTGCTCAAGCCGGTGGTTCTGGAACAGCGCGAGCTGACCGATGAAGAAATCATCGAGATCATGATGGTTCCGCTGTGCCTGGAAACCGTGCGCTGCCTGGAAGATGGCATCGTCGAAAGCGCCGCAGATGCCGACATGGGTCTGATCTACGGTATTGGCTTCCCTCCTTTCCGGGGCGGTGCGCTGCGCTATATCGACACCATCGGAGTGGCTGAATTCGTGGCCATTGCAGACAAATACGCCGAGTTCGGCCCGATGTATCACCCGACTGAAAAGTTGCGTGAAATGGCGGCCAACGGCAAGAAATTCTTCGGTTAACCGCGGAACGTACAGAGCGAGAGTGAATTTATGAGCCTCAATCCGAGAGACGTTGTTATTGTCGACTTCGGCCGGACCCCGATGGGCCGATCCAAGGGTGGTATGTACCGCAATGTCCGTGCCGAGACCCTGTCTGCCAAGCTGATTACCGGTGTGCTGGAACGCAACCCGAAAATCGACCCCGCAGAAGTGGAAGATGTCATCTGGGGCTGCGTCAACCAGACCCTGGAGCAGGGCTGGAACATCGCCCGTATGGCGTCGCTGATGACACCGATCCCGCACACGGCTGCAGCCCAGACGGTCAGCCGTCTGTGTGGTTCGTCCATGAGCGCGCTGCACACTGCCGCCCAGGCGATCATGACCGGTAACGGTGATGTGTTCGTCATCGGTGGTGTCGAGCACATGGGCCACGTTAGCATGATGCACGGTGTTGATCCGAACCCGGCGTTGTCCCTGTATGCCGCCAAGGCTGCGGGCATGATGGGTCTGACTGCGGAAATGCTGGGCAAGATGCATGGCATTACCCGTGAGCAGCAGGACCAGTTCGGTCTGCGTTCGCATCAGCTGGCGCACAAGGCAACCGTCGAAGGCAACTTCAAGGATGAAATCATCCCGATGGAAGGCCACGACGAAAACGGTTTCCTGCGTGTGTTCACCGAGGATGAAACCATCCGTCCGGAGACCACTCTGGAAAGCCTGGCCGCACTGCGTCCGGCGTTCAACCCCAAGGGTGGTACTGTGACTGCCGGTACCTCTTCGCAGATCACTGACGGTGCTTCCTGCATGATCGTCATGTCTGCCGAACGTGCCAAGGCGCTGGGTCTGGAGCCGCTGGCGGTGATCCGCTCCATGGCAGTGGCCGGTTGTGATCCGTCGATCATGGGCTACGGTCCGGTTCCGGCCACGAAAAAGGCGCTCAAGCGTGCTGGTCTGAGCATCGCTGACATCGACCATGTCGAGCTGAACGAAGCCTTCGCTGCCCAGGCCCTGCCTGTGTTGAAGGATCTGAAACTGCTGGATCAGATGGACCAGAAGGTCAACCTGCACGGTGGCGCTATTGCTCTGGGGCACCCGTTCGGCTGTTCCGGTGCACGTATCTCCGGCACCCTGCTGAACGTGATGAAGCAGAACGGTGGCACTATCGGTATGTCGACCATGTGTATCGGTCTGGGTCAGGGCATCACTACGGTATTCGAGCGGGTGTAAACCGCGCGGATAGCGGGGCCGGAGCAGCTGCTCCGGCTGCCTGCTCAACCCGAACCCGCCAATCGCGGCTGTGAGAACAGCTGGGGTTGGCGGGTTTTTTATTCAGCAGAAAACGCTCTGGATTACGGCGTCGAATGCCTGTTAGATTGCCAATGATGCCTATCCAAAGGATGTCAGCATGAACAAGGGACAAGAACAATTCCAAGCGTCTCCCCTGGATGTACTGATTATCGGCGCCGGACTATCCGGTATTGGGACTGCCCGGGCATTGACCAGACATTGCCCGGATCGACGCTATCTGATTCTGGAACGCCGTGGGGCTATTGGTGGTACCTGGGATCTGTTCCGCTACCCGGGAATCCGTTCCGATTCGGACATGTATACCCTCGGCTACAGCGATAAACCCTGGACCGGTCGCCAGGCCATCGCCGATGGTGCAGACATCAAGCGCTATATCGAAGACGCCGCCGAGGAGGCGGGTATCAACGCGCATATTCGCTTCCGACGCCAAGTGCTTTCCGCCAGTTGGTCAACCGAAAAAGCAATGTGGACGGTGGTCGTTCGCATGACGGATGCCGAGGGCAGGGCGCAGGAGGAGCGCTATCAGGCACGCTTCATTGCCTCCTGCGCCGGTTATTACAGTTACGATGAAGGCCATCGCCCTGAGTTTGCCAATGAATCGGCCTTGGCCGGGCGCATAGTCCAGCCCCAGTTCTGGCCGGAGGAGATGGACTGCCAGGGCAAGCGAATCATCGTCATTGGCAGTGGCGCGACGGCCGTCACCCTGGTGCCAGCGCTGGCTACTCTGGGTGCTCGGGTTGTCATGTTGCAGCGTTCCCCGAGTTATGTGGTCACGCGGCCTTTGGTCGACCGTATTTCATTGGGTATGCAGAAGTACCTGCCTGTGCCACTGGCTTACCATCTGACCCGCTGGAAGAACGTATTGCTCGGTCAGTATTTCTACCGGCTCGCCCGCCGTAAACCGCAGCAGGTCAGCCGGCATTTGCTGCGGCTGCTGCAACGGCAGGTTGGCTCGGATATCGACATGAAGCATTTCACGCCACGCTACAATCCCTGGGATGAACGGATCTGTGCGGTGCCCGACGGTGACCTGTTCCATCTGCTGCGGTCTCGGCAGGTCGAGATGGTGACCGATACCATTGATCATTTCACCCGGGATGGCATTCGCCTGAGTTCCGGGCGGGCGCTGGATGCGGACATCATAGTCACCGCCACCGGGCTGAAGCTCAATGCCATGGGCGACATCCGGGTGGAGGTGGACGGTGAGCCGGTGCGGCCGGCTGAGCGCCTGTCCTACAAGGGCATGAT
>JASJKW010000421.1:0-3077 GCA_037621305.1 Pseudomonas sp. | reverse complement strand
CATGATCATCCAGCACATTCAGCAGTGTCTCACCTGCCAGGCCGCTCACACCTACTATCGCCACATCACCGGTCTTGCTCATAAATATTCTTTCTCGAATGAATCCTGAAAACACAAAGGGCACCCCCGCCAAACGGGGGTGCCCCAATTATTGGTTCCTGCCCGGTGAGAGAATCAACCCTCGAGCAGAATCCGCAGCATGCGCCGCAGCGGCTCGGCAGCACCCCAGAGCAACTGATCACCAACGGTAAAGGCCGACAGGTACTGCGACCCCATGTTGAGCTTGCGCAGGCGGCCCACCGGCACTTTCAGCGTTCCGGTCACGGCAGTCGGAGTGAGGTCACGCATGGTGGCCTCTTTTTCGTTCGGTATCACTTTCGACCAGGGGTTGTGCGCATCCAGCATGGCTTCGATATCCGCCAGCGGCACATCCTTGTTCAACTTGATGGTCAGCGCCTGACTATGGCAGCGCATGGCGCCGATGCGCACACAGATGCCATCGACCGGAATCGGACGACCACTGCGACCGATGATTTTGTTGGTTTCTGCCTGGGCCTTCCACTCTTCACGGCTCTGACCGCTGGGCAGCTGCTTGTCGATCCAGGGGATCAGGCTGCCAGCCAGAGGCACACCGAAGTGCTCGGCCGGGAAGCTGTCATCACGCAGGGTCGCAGCGACCTGACGATCAATATCCAGGATGGCACTGGCCGGATCAGCCAGCTTGTCGGCAACCGAACCGTTGATCACACCCATCTGATTGATCAGCTCACGCATGTTCTGCGCACCGGAACCACTGGCCGCCTGATACGTCATGGCAGTCATCCATTCGACCAGACCATTCTCGAACAGACCACCAAGCCCCATCAGCATCAGACTGACGGTGCAGTTGCCACCAACAAAGGTCTTCGTGCCGTCACGCAGAGCCTGGTCGATGTTCCGACGGTTGACTGGATCCAGCACGATGAGCGACTCATCTTCCATGCGCAGCGCGGAGGCAGCGTCGATCCAGTAGCCTTTCCAACCTTCAGCACGCAGCTTGGGATAGACAGCGTTGGTGTAATCGCCACCTTGACAGGTGATGATGATGTCCATGGGCTTGAGGGCTTCGATGTCGTAAGCATCCTTCAACTCGGGAATTCCCTTGCCGATGTCCGGACCGGTGCCACCCACGTTGGAGGTGGTGAAAAACACCGGATCAATGGATGCAAAATCATTCTCTTCACGCATACGCTGCATGAGCACAGAGCCAACCATGCCACGCCAGCCGATCAAACCAACTTGTTTCATAACTACAACCCCCCGTGGGGTGAAAATTCCTGACAATTGTACCCGACCAGCGCCGGGTACAAATTAAGCAATGCGACAGGTTACAGGTTTTTCAACGCCGAGACCACGGCGTCACCCATTTCCCGAGTGCCGACCTGACGGCAATCAGCGGCCATGATGTCACCGGTGCGGAGGCCCTGATCCAGCACCTGACTGACCGCTTTCTCGATGGCATCGGCTGCCGCGGCTTCAGCGAAGCTGTAACGCAGCATCATCGATACCGAGAGGATGGTGGCCAGCGGGTTGGCAATACCTTGTCCGGCGATATCCGGCGCACTGCCATGGCAAGGCTCGTACATGCCCTTGTTCTGCGCATTCAAGGAAGCAGAGGGCAGCATGCCGATGGAGCCGGTGAGCATGGACGCCTGGTCCGACAGAATGTCACCGAACATGTTGTCGGTAACGATCACGTCGAACTGCTTGGGCGCACGAACCAGCTGCATCGCGGCATTGTCGACATACATGTGCGACAGCTCGACATCCGGGTAGTCCTTGGCCACCTCTTCCACCACTTCGCGCCACAGCTGACTGGACGCAAGTACGTTGGCCTTGTCCACCGAGCACAGCTTCTTGCTGCGCAGGCGGGCCATGTCGAAACCGACAATGGCGATGCGGCGGATTTCGCTTTCGCTGTAGGGCAAGGTGTCATAAGCCTGACGCTCGCCATTATCCAGCACCCGGCGTTCGCGCGGCTGACCGAAGTAGATGCCGCCGGTCAGCTCGCGGACGATAAGGATATCCAGTCCGGATACGACTTCAGGCTTGAGGGTGGACGCCTCGGCCAGTTGCGGATACAGCAGCGCCGGGCGCAGATTGCCGAACAGCTGCAGCTGTGAACGAATCTTCAGCAGCCCGCGCTCGGGACGCAGCGCAGGATCAATGGTGTCCCACTTCGGACCACCGACGGCACCCAGCAGAATGGCGTCGGCCTGACGCGCACGCTCCAGGGTCTCGTCTGCCAGTGGCGTGCCATAGCGGTCATAGGCCGCACCGCCCAGATCGTCATAGCTCAGCTCGACACCCAGGTTGTATTTTTCACTGGCAGCGTCCAGCACCTTGACTGCTTCGGCAACAATTTCCGGACCGATACCGTCGCCAGGAAGAATCAGAATATTCTTTGACATGTTTTCATAAACCTTTGATTTTTATATCTGAAATCGAAGCGCTCGAAACCGGAACGGTTGGCGACTCCGATTTCCGAGTCAATTCACTTGATCGCACCGAACAGCCACGGCTGCGCCTGGCGGTGCTTCTCTTCAAATATGCGAACGGCATCAGCGTCCTGCAGCGTCAGGCCGATATCATCCAGGCCATTCAACAGGCAATGCTTGCGGAAAGCGTCGATCTCGAAACCGTAGCTTTTGCCGTCGGGACGGACCACCAATTGCGCTTCCAGGTCGACAGTCAGCTGATAGCCTTCTTCCGCCTCGGCCTGAGCAAAGAGCTCGTCGATATCTTCTTCTTTCAAAACAATGGGTAATAAGCCATTCTTGAAGCTGTTGTTGAAGAATATATCCGCAAAGCTAGAGGCCAGCACCGCGCGAAAACCATACTCATCGAGAGCCCAGGGCGCATGTTCACGGCTGGAGCCGCAGCCGAAGTTCTCCCGCGCCAGCAGTACACTGGCACCCTGGTAACGTGGCTGGTTCAGGACGAAGTCCGGATTCAGCGGGCGGATGGAGTTGTCCTGCCCCGGGTAGCCTTCATCCAGGTAGCGCCACTCGTCGAACAGGTTGGCGCCAAAACCGGTG
>JASJKW010000420.1:0-3130 GCA_037621305.1 Pseudomonas sp. | reverse complement strand
GACCGTAGATGGCCGACACCGTGGCCACAATGATGGCGTCGGGTCTTTCCATCAGCGCTTTGGTCGCCGACAAACGCATCTGCTCGATATGATCGTTGATCGAGGCATCCTTCTCGATGAAGGTATCCGACGCCGGCACGTAGGCCTCGGGCTGGTAATAGTCGTAATAGGAAACGAAGTATTCCACCGCATTGTTCGGAAAGAACTCCCGGAATTCCCCGTACAACTGCGCAGCCAGCGTCTTGTTCGGCGCCATGATGATGGCCGGGCGTTGCACACGCTGAATAACGTTGGCAATGGTGAAGGTCTTCCCCGATCCGGTCACCCCGAGCAATGTCTGGTGCGACAGCCCCGCCTCCAGCCCCTCCACCAGCTGCTCTATGGCAACAGGCTGGTCACCGGCAGGTTTGAAACGGGTTTGCAGATTGAATTGGCTCATGATCAGAGGGCACCGCGTATGGACAGACAGCCCTTATCATAGCATTGCCCCTCCACGGACTCGCACCCTGTACGCGTCTCTGTTTATAATAGCCAGCCGCCTGCGGCATAGCCCGACACCTACATCCACCTGTTTCGAGTCTGCCCATATCATGAGTCTGTTTTCCCCCGTTGAAATGGCGCCACGCGATCCCATCCTTGGCCTGAACGAAGCCTTCAATGCCGATCCGCGTGAAGAAAAAGTCAATTTGGGCGTTGGAGTCTATTACGACGAAAACGGCAAGGTTCCTCTGTTGCGCGCCGTTCAGGCAGCAGAAGAAGCCCGCGTAGCCGAACACGCGCCCCGCACCTATCTGCCTATGGAAGGCCTGGCGCCTTATGATGACGCCGTGCAGAAGCTATTGCTGGGTGCCGACTCCGCCTTGCTGTCTTCCGGCAGACTGGTCACCGCCCAGTCATTGGGCGGTACCGGCGCCTTGAAGCTGGGTGCCGACTTTCTGTACCGGCTGTTTGACAAACGCCTGGTTGCGATCAGCAACCCCAGCTGGGAAAACCACCGCTCGCTGTTTGAAGCGGCGGGCTATGAGGTCGTGAGCTACCCCTATTACGATCCGGCTACCCACGGCGTTAATCTGCAGGGCATGTTGCAGGGAATCGAACAGTTGCCTGAAGGCAGCGTGGTTCTGCTGCACGCCTGCTGCCATAACCCGACCGGTGCCGATCTCCGTGTGGATGAGTGGCAGCAGGTGATCGAGGTTATCCGCAAGCGCAACCATGTGCCTTTCCTGGACATCGCCTATCAGGGCTTTGGCGACAACCTGGAAGAAGATGCCTTTGCTGTACGCCTGTTTGCCGAAGCCGGCCTGCCCTGCCTTATCGCCAGCTCGTTCTCCAAATCCTTCTCGCTGTACGGCGAACGGGTCGGCGCGCTGACACTGATCACCGAGACCCCCGAGGAAGGCGAGCGCGTATTGTCACAGCTCAAGCGCGTGATTCGCACCAACTACTCCAACCCGCCGACCCACGGTGCCAAAGTGGTGGCTGCGGTGCTGAACAACGCAGAGCTGTATGCGATGTGGGAGCAGGAACTCGCCGAGATGCGCGTACGCATCAAGCAGATGCGTCAGGCGCTGGTCGAGAAACTGCAGGCTGCCGGCGTGCAGCAGGATGTCAGCTTCATTCAACAGCAACGGGGCATGTTCTCCTTCTCCGGTCTGAGCCGTGACCAGGTCGCTCGACTGGCCGAGGAATCTGCCATCTATGCGGTCGGCAGCGGACGTATCTGCGTTGCCGCCCTGAACGACAGCAACATTGATGTAGTCGCCAATGCCATGGCGAAAGTCCTGCTCGAAGGCTGAACGGGAACCTGTGCGCATTTATTGGAAAGCGGCTCAAGGTGTTGACTTGAAAAGTTTTTTTGGTAAAGTGCGCACATCCGATCCGCGATAGCTCAGTTGGTAGAGCAAATGACTGTTAATCATTGGGTCCCAGGTTCGAGTCCTGGTCGCGGAGCCAAAATTCAAAAAACCCGGCAATAGCCGGGTTTTTTGTGTGTGCCGCAAACACCTCACTCCGGTGCACAATCAATACCGACACGGACCCGAATAATCTCGCGCGTGAATTCGTGAGTCAGCGTGACCTCCTCGCCCGGCTGCAGATGCACTCGCCGAGGCAGTGGCCGCTCAGGGCCATTGACGAAAGTGACCTGGCAGCGCAGCGGTGTCACCGCGTGACTGGTCAGATTGATCGCTGCGATATTGATCAGATCAGTACTGCTGACCGACACCTCAGCTGCACCGGGCTGCACGTCAACATCAATCGGAAACCCCCAGGCCGGTATCGTCCAACCCAGAGCTATCCCAACGGCCAGCAAATATTGATACATTGCGTCCTCGTATTGGCAAATCCCACTCCATCACCATAAGCCAGAGGCTCCATCGATGAAAGCACCGCGCGTCACCCTGGAACAATGGCGTACCTTGCAAGCCGTCGTCGATCACGGCGGTTTTGCCCAGGCCGCCGAGGTGCTGCATCGCTCGCAATCCTCAGTAAGCTATACAGTGGCGCGCATGCAGGAGCAGCTCGGCGTGCCACTGCTGGAAATTGCCGGCCGCAGGGCCGTGCTTACCGACGCTGGCGCCACTCTGCTGCGCCGCTCCCGCAACCTGCTCAAGCAAGCCAGTCAACTGGAAGAGCTGGCCTGGAACATGGATCAGGGCTGGGAAGCCGAGGTGCAGCTGGTGGTCGATGCCGCCTTCCCTACCGAGCGTCTGGCCGGCGCGCTGAAGGCCTTCATGCCGCAGAGCAAAGGCTGTCGGGTGCAACTGCGCGAAGAGGTTCTTTCCGGCGTCGAGGAGTGCCTGCATAGCGGGACGGCTGACCTGGCCATCTCCGGTATCAGCATCGCCGGCTACCTGCCACAGCAACTCAATGACATCGAGTTTGTTGCCGTGGCCCATCCAGAGCACCCCCTGCACCAACTCGAACGCGCACTGACCCACAGCGACCTGGAAATCCACCTTCAAGTGGTCATTCGAGATTCGGGACGTCGTCAGCCCCGCGATGCCGGCTGGCTGGGTGCCGAGCAACGCTGGACAGTCACCAGCCTGAGCACCGCCGCCAAGCTGCTCAGCCATGGGTTGGGATTTGCCTGGCTACCCGAACATGACATCACGGATTCGCTGGAGCGTGG
>JASJKW010000419.1:0-8863 GCA_037621305.1 Pseudomonas sp. | reverse complement strand
GAGCGGCCCGGCATGCGTTCCCACGCTGGAGCGTGGGAATGATCAGGGTTGGGGAGCCGCTGGCCTCCTCAGCGGTTGTCGGCCACGTCCGTCGGACCGCGACGGTAGACGTCACTCAGCAGTGAGTCCAATGCCTGACGGCTGCCGCCGGCGGAAGGGTGGTTGACGATGGCGGTTACCGCCCAGCTCTGGCCGTTGTTGTCGCGGGTGATACCGGCGATGGCTCTGACGTTGCGCAGCGAACCTGTCTTGATGTGGGCCTGGCCGGCGACGGGCGTGTTACGCATGCGGCGGCGCATGGTGCCGTCCATGGCTGCCAGCGGCAGGGAAGCGACAAACTCCGCGGAATAAGGGCTTTCCCAGGCGTGAGCCAGCAGCTTTGCCATGTCACGAGCCGTCATGCGCTCCAGGCGCGACAATCCCGAACCGTTATCCAGCACCAGCCCGTTGGGCTGAATGTCCTTGTCTGCCAACCATTGGTTAATGATGCGACTGGCCGCCTTGTGATCATCGGTATCGGCCGCGCTGCGTTGCTCGCGTCCTATGGTCAGGAACAACTGTCTGGCCATGGTGTTGTTGCTGTACTTGTTTATATCGCGCACCACATCGACCAGATCTGGTGAAGTGCTGCGAGCCAGCAGGCGCGCATTTGCAGGCGATGGTCCGATACGGTTGGCGCCGTGGATGCGGCCGCCCATTTCATGCCACAGGGTGCGGATCAGGCTGGCGGTGTATACCGGTGCATCCAGTACCGACAGGTAGCGTTCAGCGTCGCAGCCCTGATGCAGCGAGCCAGTGAGGGTAATGGTGGCCCGCTTGCCGTCGTCCTGGACGCCATAAGCCACGTTCGGCCATGGGCAGCTCTTGACGGGCGGCAGCGTGGTCAGCTGATTGTCGATGGTGACTTCTGGCAGGGCCGGTTCCAGATGGGTACGAATCCCGTCGGCATCGGCAAAGCTTTTCAGCGACAGCAACTTGAGGTTGGTCAGCAGGGGATCGGGTTCGACCAGAAAGGGTTTGCTTGGATCATTGCCGTCATCCTGAAACCGCCCGGCATCCGTCGGGATGCGGATGTCCGCTGGCTGCAGCACCAGGTCGCCACGCACTTCGCGTACGCCGGCCGCACGCAGGTCACGTAACATCAACCAGATGCGCTCCATGGTCAGCTTGGGATCGCCGCTGCTGCGAAATATCAGGTCTCCCTGCAGTTCGCCACCGCGTAGCGTGCCGGTACCGTACAGGTCGGTCTGCCATTGAAAGTTCGGGCCGAGCAGTTCAAGGGCGGCGTAGGTGGTAACCAGTTTCATGGTCGAGGCCGGGTTGACCGGCTGATCGGCATTCACGTATTGCGCAAGTCCCTGACCGTCCAATGGGATGACGGCCAGCGCCATGGCATCGGTGGGGATCTTTGCTGCTGCGAGGGCGGAGCTGACCTTGGCGGGCAGGGTGCCGCGATCGCTTTCAGCGACAGCAGCGCCACTGGCGAGCAAACCGGCGAGCGGAAGGAGACAGCACAGGGACAGTTTTTTCAGACGCAGCATTGAGCGCGACTCCCAGGGGGAAACGGGTGGGGGCTGTGCAGAGTGTCCATTCCCAAGGGTACAGCCGGTTTGTCAGACAGGATAGCGCAACAAAGCGCAGGAACACTACCGGTGGATGGGTGCCTGGGTCGTTTTTCGAGGGGGTTGCGGTAACCGAAAGAATTCGCGGGCGGTCGCTGTGGTGTGTTCAGCCAGTTGTTCCAGGCTTTCCTCACGACATTGAGCCACCATGGAGGCGACTTCTGGCAACCAGACAGGCTCGTTGCGGCGGTTTTTCGGTTTGGGTGACAGGGTGCGCGGCGGCAGCCAGGGGGCGTCGGTTTCCAGCATCAGGCGTCCGGTGGGAATATCCCTGACCAGCGTCTGTAGATGTGTTCCGCGTCGCTCATCGCAGATCCACCCGGTAATCCCGATATGCAGATCCAGATCCAGATAGCCATACAGGGCCTGCTGATCAGCAGTAAAACAGTGCACAACGGCAGCCGGCAGTCGATCACGGAAGTCACGCAGTATGCTGACCAGCGTGTCACTGGCATCCCGCTCATGCAGAAACACCGGATACCCCAGTTCCACAGCGAGCTCAAGTTGCTCTTCGAGCGCCTTGATCTGTAATGGGCGAGGTGAGAAGTCACGATTGAAGTCCAGTCCGCATTCGCCGATGGCGCGTACACAGTCCGCTGAGGCCAGCAGACGCAGATCGGCTGCCTGGGTATTATTCCAGTGGCGTGCTTCGTGGGGGTGTACACCGGCAGTGCAGAACAGCCGGAGCGGGTCCTCGGTGCATTGCGCCTGTACAGCTGCGCAACCATCCACCGAGGTGGCGGTCAGTATCATCTGACTGATACCGGCCGCCCAGGCCCGTTCGAGCACCGCTTCGCGGTCCTTGTCAAAAGCGGCGTCAAGCAGGTTGACGCCGATATCGACCCATTCCATGAAGAGCGGCTCGCTCAGCTGCGCCGGGGAGGCTTGGCAGCGGTTGAGCGAGGCTTGCCGGCAAAGTCCTTGCGCGGCGGACGGGGGCTACGCGGACGCTCGGTTTCACCCGGTGGCAGCGGCCACTCGCGGATCTGCAGAGCGACGCCGTTGACCTCGATGCCAGCCAGCTTGCCGAGGACGGACTGATCCATCTGCGGCAGATAGACACCGGTGTGCTCGGTGAACATCTTGATGTGACCGATCTGCTGACGGCGCAGGCCGCCGTGTTTGACCAGTGCATCAACCAGTGGCTTGGGCATCAGACCATTGGAGCGGCCGCCTTGCACCTTGTAACGGACCAGACCGCTGTCGCGGTCATCGTCCATTTCACGGCGTGGCGCCGCTGCAGGCAGGTCAGCTACCGGCTCGACCAGGGTCTTGGCACCCGGCAGGATGGCCAGCAGACTGGCAGCCAGTTCCAGCGGCTCCATGTTGGTCAGTTGCAGCAGCTCGTCAACCAGTTGCTGATGCAGCGAACCGGTGGATTCGGCTGCCGTCTGCAGGCGTGTACCGAGCTTGCTCAGACGGCCGCTGCGCACCGCGTCGGCGGATGGCAGAGCCTGCTGTTCGATCTTCTGACCGGTGGCTTTTTCCAGCATGCCCAGCATGCGACGTTCGCGCGGCGTGACAAACAGGATAGCGGTACCGGAGCGACCAGCACGGCCGGTACGACCGATACGGTGTACGTAGGACTCGCTGTCGTGCGGCAGGTCATAGTTGAGTACGTGGGAGATGCGCTCAACGTCCAGGCCACGGGCCGCAACGTCAGTGGCAACCACGATATCCAACAGGCCACGCTTGAGACGGTCAACTACCTGCTCACGCAGTTGCTGGCTGAGATCGCCGTTCAGCGCTGCAGCAGCAAAGCCACGGGCTTCCAGGCGCTCGGCGAGTTCAAGACTGGCAGTCTTGGTGCGCACAAACACGATCATGGCTTCGACCGGCTCGACTTCGAGCAGGCGGGTCATGGCGTCCAGCTTGTGGTGGTTGGCCACTTCCCAGACTTTCTGGGTAATGGTGTCCAGGCTGCTGCTCTTGCCGCTGTGCAGGCGAATTTCCTTCGGCTCACGCATGTGCTTGCGGGCAACGGTGCGTACGCCGGCCGGCATGGTGGCGGAGAACAGGGCCTTCTGGGTTTCTGCCGGAACCTTCTCGAACACTGCGTCGAGATCGTCGGCAAAGCCCATCTTGAGCATTTCATCAGCTTCGTCGAGCACCAGATAGCGCATGTTGTCGAACTTGATGCTGCCACGACGCATGTGGTCCGTCAGGCGACCCGGGGTGGCGACGACGACGTGGGCGCCTCGCTCCAGTGCCTTGAACTGCGGAGCGAAGGGGGAGCCGCCGTACAGGGCCAGTACGGAAAAGCCGCGTATATTCTGCGCATAGCTTTGCAGGGCTTCCGCCACTTGCAGGGCCAGTTCGCGGGTGGGCGTGAGAATCAGCGCCTGAGTAGCGCGAATGCTGACGTCGATGCCTGCCAGTACGGGCAGCGCAAAGGCAGCTGTCTTGCCTGTGCCGGTCTGGGCAAGGCCCAGCAGATCATCACCGGCCAGAAGAGTCGGAATAGCCTCGGCCTGGATAGGAGAGGGTGTTTCATAGCCGAGGCTGTTCAGAGCCTCAAGAAGCGGTGCAGGTAAGCCGAGATCGGCAAACTGCGGTGCCGCCGGAGCGGTATCGGACATATCTTGGAGTAAACCTTGGGGGATTGAAGATCGCGTAGTATACGCCTATTACGGCAGAATTACTGCACGTTTTCAGGTTGCTCGTCTATTTGTCATATTTTAGCCTTGACGAATACGTTGTTTGGCGCGCAGCGCGGGGTTGGAATACAAGGAGCAGGAAGTGAAAACACCGTTGATTACCCGCCAGGGCTATGAAGACCTGCGCAAGGAGCTGGATGAGCTCTGGCGCGTCGAGCGCCCCGATATAACCCGGAAGGTCACCTGGGCGGCAAGCCTGGGGGATCGCAGTGAGAATGCAGATTTCCTCGTATAACCCCATCCCGAATACTATATCTGGAAAAATATAACAAAAACAAGGGCTTAAAAATATTACGTGTAATATTGCAGTGTACTATTTCGCTCGAGCTTCGAGACAGGTCGCCCGACGCAGGCTCTGAGCACCGACTATCACCAAAGCGACGTATTTTCTGATCGCCCTCCAATTTTGCTGATCGCTAGTGGTGCATCCGCCCTTTTAAAGAATGCAATACTGCTTTGCGACCTCAAACCTCCATGAATCCCGCATGTTCATCGCCCCTGCTGTCTGGGTCACCGTTTCAGCTGGTGCCAGATGGCAGCCTTGGATTTCGCTGCGTCATAGCCAGGCGCGATTCAGCAAGCCCGCACTTGGAGTAAATGCAACGACTTCGGTTGCGCCATATTTTGCAAATCTTCAGGATCGCTTCGGAGCATTTCACAAAGCTACATGATTTGGGCCTGGTGCGGAAAAACCATGCGGAATCGAAATGGTATGCGTGTTAATTGATGGGGGTTTTATGTCTGGTAGTTCCTATGTTCTGAAAGTGTACGATGGCGTTCAAGGGGCTGATGCAGAGTTTTTTTATGCGTACTGGTCTTTTGTCGATTTTAATACACAGATTTACAAGTTTTCCATTTCTGATGTTATTGCTGAGCATGGTCTGGATTATCTAAAGGGGAAGGGGCGGACTGCTAGCTTGGGAGAGCTGATATATTATCCTGAAAGCTCGTGTTGCTCGAATGGGTTGGCAATATCTGTTAAGTCTAGGAATAAGCTTAGGGAAGTTGTTTCTGCATCAAAGTCCGGAGAGCATCGCTGTGATTTGTGCTTCGCCAAGGCTGTAGAGGAAGAGTGTGCTGAGCTGGTTGATAGCCTGAGTTCTATCGTAGCGCATAGAAAGCTTGCTTCGCAGGAGCGGCCATGGGAAAAGCTGGAGTTTATGGAGAAAGTTTTTCTTTATGGGTTGGCTAAAGCTTTTCGTGCCTCAGCAGTAGGTAAAACAGAGTGCGAGATAGGTAGGGATTATTTTGTGTCTATTGGTAAAGGCTTTGAAAAAGAAGTTGAGTCACTGACTTCCAAGGGTTATCTATATTGGGAGGATTACGATGATAATGCATATGAACAAAAGGAAAGGTGTGAATTCCTTTCCCGTTACAGACGGGAGTGTATTTCTGATAGCCTTATCGCAAAGCTTGATGAAATCAAAAGGGTTGATCTTTTAGACGGGGTGGAGTTGCGTATTCCTGAGGGTTTCGTTGGCCTCTATTCTTGGGGTAAAAGTCTTCTTCATGGTATCAAATGCTATGAATTGTCCGTGGAAGATTGTGAGAGGGTTGTTGAGTATGTGGAGATGACACGCCATGATGAAGTGAGGTCAAGGGTAGAGTATGCCGCCAGAAAACTCAACATACCCGTTCTTTATGACTTTGCCTTGGACCATGAAATGGCGAGACTGTATCGGATCCTTGATCCCAAGTCATGTCAAAAAGTAATATGGAGAGCCTTCCATCAAGCTGAGAGGTTGGTGTACAGAGCTCAAACAAAATATGGTTATGAAAGCAGATATTCAGTACGTCATATGTTCCGGCAGGCATTGGCTCGCGAGGTCGATGAGGTAGAGTCAGGGAAGGTTGTCATCAATAGAGAGTCGAGTAAGATTCGATCAGGTAAGACAGTTGTCATTAGCTGCCTATGTAAAGATGTGATTGGTGATGTAGGAGCGTGGGACTCTCTTTCTACTAGTGATTTTGTTGCTAAGCTAATAGCATCTCTCAATATTGGTTGAGTTGAGGTGAGTTGAGTTGAGTTGAGTTGAGTGGTCTTGCTTGTACTTGTTGTGTAAGTTGGTGCGATGCAAAGGGGTATGAGCCGTCTAGGTTGTCGTGATTGGGTAGTTACTCCGGATAAAATATTTTTTGGAGTGTGGTTGGAGACTTTTGTCTACTTTATGAGGAAGTTGTATTGTTGTTTTGTTGAGAAGTGAAGGTGCGGCCATGCCATGCCATGCCAAGGTATGGTATGGTTGGGGCTGAAGATATATCACCAGCTCTAAAGCCAAGGCACGTCAGCAGTCCCTCTACATTGTTTGGGCAGGATGCTAAGGAAAACAAACTAACCTACTTAGGACAAACAAAGCCCCCGTTTACCGTGGTTTGTTAGAAATGGCCGAATTTCCAGCAGTGAGGAGGAAGGGCGTGAGCCATGACAATATTACGTTAAAATAACACTAGCCATCCCATCCAGCCGCTCCTTGGTCTTCTCCCAGTCAGGCATCACCTGTCCCATCAACCGGTAGAAGCGCTCACTGTGGTTGTGCTCCGCAATATGACAAAGCTCATGCAATATGACGTAATCGATGCATTCGCGTGGTGCCTTGACCAGATGGGGGTTGAGCGTGATGCGCGCATTTGGCGAGCAGCTGCCCCATTGGGTTTGCATGGTCAGGATTCTCAACGGAGGCTTTGTCGCTACCCACAAAGCCTGCTCCAGAACAGCGTCCAGTCGCCTGGCAAAGGCCTCCTTCGCACGCGCCTTGTACCAGTCCGATAGTAGGCCGCGCACCTTACCGGCGTCTCTGATGCGGGTGGTGACTTCCAGCTTACCCCGCAACAGTTTCACACCCTGAATCTGGTCAGGAGTTTCAATGACTTTCAGCATGTACTGCTTGCCGAGGTAGTAGTGGGTCTCTCCACTGACGTATTGGCGCGGTCTGACATGCTCAAGCTGGCTGCGGAAGTCGCGTAGCTGTTCGTAGATCCAGCGGCCACGTTTTTTCACGGCACTGAGTACGGCATTGCTGTCGGCGTCTTCCGGGGCTGACACCACTACGCGGGTATCCGGATGTACTTGGATTGATATGCTGTCCGATACCTGTGGCCGCTTGATGCGCTCGAATACAATAACCTCATCACCGTAACGAAAACTCATGGAGACGCCTTCAGGTTTGATCGGTACATTCATCGTCAAGGCGCACTCTTCAAACCGACGCGGGTTATCTGCACCACCATCTCTACAACCTTCTTAGCCTGGTCCATGCCGCCGCCAATGGCTTTGCATTCCTGGAACATGCGCGGCAGCAATTTTTTGCGGATGTCAGCTTCTATATTCTGCGGATTGATGGAGTTCTCGGCAACCGCAATCTCCACTACCTGGTCGAGTTCGAAGGCCAGCTTCACCCATTTGTCCTGAACCTGGTGATCCATCACGGCAAGTGCTTCCGGTAGAACCTTCTTGAAAACACCGAAGTAAGCTTGGGCATGATGGTTGCCCTCAAAGGCGTTCGGGATGTCATCCAGGCGGCGTTTCTGCACCTGCTCCTCAAATTCATGGAACAGCATGTACTGCTTGAGTGGATGGTCGAAGAGTTTTGTCGCCTCTTCCAGGGCTTGGCGGAGCAGCTTGGAGAAGGCTTCCTGGGCATAGGGGTCGTCTTGTAGCTCCTGCTCTATCATCCGCGTCACACGGGTCTTGATGATGTCGGTCTCGTTGCGGGTCTTTTCCTCGCTCCAGTCCTCGGGCTCTTGTGTTTGCCCCATCTTGTTGACCTCGTAGACCCCTTGGGGGTCTTTGACTTCGACGCCCACTACATGTTTGTCCAGAAGCTTTTTAACCTGGTCAGCATATTCGTCGTAGTCGATTTTCTCTCCTGCATCCTGTTGCACCAGTTGGCGCAGGCTGGACAGCTGTTTTACCGTTTCCTTGTAGTGGCGGCGGTCGGCATCGGTGAAGCTTTTATCCTCAAAGAAGGTGGCTGACTGCAAAGCGACCTTCAGACAGCTGGCAAAGGCCGTCAGAGCCTCATAGAAGTCGTCCCGCACCTTCTGGTGTACATCCACCAGCTCGCCTTGCTGGTCTTCGATACGGGGCACCAGAACCTGACGTAGCTGCTCGATGTCACTCCTATTCTTCACTCCATCGAAAATGGCCCATAGCTGCTTGTACAGTTGCGGCAACCGCTTGTACTCGGTGCTCATCTGGTTGTACAAGCCGGCAATGTCATTGATGTCGTAGCCACCCTGGGTGCGGGATGCCAGATCCTGGTACTTCTGGATGGTTGTATCCAGCTCGGCGAGAATGCCTCGGTAGTCAATCAACAGACCGAATTTCTTCTGAGGATGAAGACGGTTAACCCGGGCAATAGCCTGAATCAGGTTGTGCCCTTTCAGTGGCTTGTCGATGTACAACACCGCGTTTTTTGGCTCATCAAATCCGGTCAGCAACTTGTCCACCACAATCAGCATTTTCAGTGGGTCACGGGAATCGCCGAAGCGTTCAATCAGGTGCTTGGTGTAGCTCTGCTCATCCTGGTTGCCCACATTCGCTTTCCACCACTGAGTTACTTCCGGGCTGGCAGCTTCATCCAC
>JASJKW010000418.1:0-2624 GCA_037621305.1 Pseudomonas sp. | reverse complement strand
CCTATCGCCTGCAGTACATCGGTCCGCATCGGATAGAGCCCGGTCACGAAGGTTGCCCGGCTCGGTGAGCATTCAGGCATGGCCCAGGTGTTACGGAAGCGGATGCCACTATCGGCAAGGGCATCGATGGAAGGTACTGCGGGCGGTCCGGCTATATCGGTGCCGCCATAACCAAAGGATTCCATCTGATCGATACCCACGTCATCCATGATGACGAACAGGATATTGGGCGGCTGATCGGCTGCCGGCGGATCATTGGATGATGAAGAGCTACTGTCGCTGTCGAGCCAGCAGGATGCCAACGACATCGAAACAACCAGTAATGCACCTTGACGTAAAAGTCTGAACTGCATGGCATATCCCTCTCTTGCTTTTTATCAAGTCAATGCCCCATCTGTCGCAGCAGCGGGTCATCCGGGTTTTGTGCAGCCAGCTCCGCCAACAGGGAGTCTGCCTCCACCTGGCCATCTGCGGAACGCAGATAACTAATCAAAGCCTGGCGAGTTCTACGGTCAGTCGGGTGCGCCTCCAGCTGCTTGCGCAACAATCCCAGCGCGTCATCCACTTGACCATTGCCATGCAGCGCCACCGCCAACACATAGGCGTAATCGGCTTGCTCCGGCGCCAGCTCGTGAGCCAGACGCAGCGCGGCCAATGCCTCGGGGTACTGGCGCTGACGCACCAGCGCCAGTCCCAGGGCATGTTGCAGAGAGGGTTCCTGGGGATACTGTTCGATGCCTTCGCGCAGCAGCTTCATCCCCGTCTCAGGGTCATTCGCTGCCTGCTCACGCAGCTGCGCCAGCATGATCCTGGCGGGATGGAATGTAGGGTCTTGCTGCAGAGCCTTGCGCAGTGCAGGTTCAACCTCTGACTCACGCCCGGTCATCAGGTAGATGCCGGCCAGATTCAGCTGCGATTCGGCACGCTCCAGCATGCTGTTCTGGCTTTGCTCGTACTCGGCGATCAATTGCCGCAGCACCTGCGGTTGCACATTGGATTCGCCAGCCAGCTGCAACAATTGCCAGGAAGCGGCCAGACGCACCGCGCGCACCGGGTCTTCCAGCCGGGCGGTCAGCAGCCGGGGCTGATGGGCCGGTGGAACCATTGAGGCGAGCAGCTCAACAGCGGTTTGACGTACCAGTGGCGAGGGTGAGTCCAGCGCATCAACGATAGATTGTTGTGCAGCCTGGGACGGATAGTTGGGCAACTCGCTCAGCAATGTCGCCCGGCGGATATCTGCCAAATCAGTGCGCGCAAGCTGTTTTGCCAACGCGTCTGCCGCGCCGGGCAATCCTTGCCGCGCCGCATGCAGATCCCGGGCATAACCGCCGTCCCGCGGCTGGGCATTGGGGTACCACTGCTGGAAGAGGTCCACGACCTGGTCTTCCGTCTGCTGATGACAACCCAGGCAGGCGTCGGAATGTTCCAGCTGGCGCGCCTGCATGGGATGGGGTAAGGTGAAGCTGTGGTCGTGGCGCAGGTCATTGACCATGTACAGCTTGCCCGGCATATGGCAACTGACGCACTGGCTGCCCGGCGTGCCTGCAGCATGGTGATGGTGTGAAGGATGGTCGTAATTCTTTGCCTGCAAGCCACTCGCATCAATACCCGGCCTGATCGCCTGGCCGCTCGGATTGTGGCATTGGGTGCAGACCGCATTGGCTGGTGCACGCAGTTGCGCACTATGGGGATTGTGGCAGTCGGAACAGACCACGCCGGCAGCGTGCATGCGACTTTGTTGGAAGGAGCCGTACTCGAAGACTTCATCCTTGATCTTGCCGTCCACTTCATAGAGATCGGCACTGAGCAGGACCGGCAGGTAATCATCCAGCAGGTGATTCCCGGGGGTATAGCCATTATCCAGCGGCGAGCGACGGCTGTGGCACCGGGCACAGGTTTCCGGCTGACTACCGCTGGTTGCGGCGACCGAATTGTGCTCGAAGCCTTTACTGCTACCAGCCTCGTTATCAGCGCCCTTTTCCGCCCATTTCAGATGTTCAGCTGCCGGACCATGACAGCTCTGGCACCCCACGCCCAGAGCTTGCCAACGGCTGGAATATGTCTCGGCCACCGGGTCGTAATCGCGCTGAAAACCGGTGGTATGACACTCGATGCACATATAGTCAGCATTCTGCTGCGCCCCACTCCAGTGCAGACGGTGCTGATGACCCACACTCTCACCATCGTACAGATGGAACCAGCGCTGCTCGGGCACATCCCAGGCGGCGCCATGGGATTGCAGGCGGCCATCGTTCAGTTGCAGAAAGTATTGTTGCAGCGGCTCGATACCAAAAGTGTAGGCAACTTGATAGTCGCCAGGCTTGCCTTCGGCGTTCGGGGTATTGATCCAGAAGCCACCATCACGGCGGAAGAAGCGGCTGGTTTCGGTATCGGTGGTCAGGGATTGCTGGTCGAAGTTGCCCAACACGGTGCTATCGGTGGCCGGTTGCATGGCCAGCTGATGGTGGGAGCCCAGCCAATCGGCATATTGGTCGGCATGGCAACTCTGGCAACGGGTTTCATCCACCCAATCTACGGTGGACGGAGATGCGGCAGACGGCGACAACTCATTGTCTGCCAGCGATTGCCATGCAGTACCAGACGCAATAATAGCTACCAGCAGC
>JASJKW010000417.1:0-5147 GCA_037621305.1 Pseudomonas sp. | reverse complement strand
GCCGGTTCGGCATTGAGCTCCAGCACGGTCCGGCGCTCGGTATCGGCGGCAGTTACCACCAGTTTTTCAGCCTTCGCCTCCAGGTTATGGGTGGTGAAGACTTCGAAGTCGAGCCAGGTATTGACCATCACCACTATCGCCGCCTCGGAGTGGAAGGTCCCTTGGTAATAGACGTAGGTATGTACTGGGTGGTCGTCGCCGCCGGCCGATCCGCCAAAATGCGGAATACTCCCCAGCGTGGCGTTCAGGGTGGCAAGCACCACTTCCTCGCGGCTGGAAAGACCATCGAGCAGCGTCAGGGCAAAGGTGTGCCCCTTGATCGGAGCCAGTCCCGCATGACGGCAGTGATCGAGCATTCGGTCAGCCGCCGCCTGAGCATCCACCAGACTGAAATCATCCAGGGCACTGATCAAGGTGCTGTCGATGGCAAAGGCGCGGCAATCGAATCCGACGGCGCTGATGCAGCCCCGGCCATAACCCTGCGAGGTTATCTCGCCGGCCGTAGTGCACCCGACCAGCATCACTCCGCCAAAATGCTGCTCCAACGCCTCCCCCAGCCTCGTGAGCGGGTACTGAGATGAGCAGAAGAACAGCACGAAGCCCAGATGCGGATGGAGCAGTTGGCTGGCCAGGCTCTGCGCCGCCAGCTCGGGATCGGCAACATCGGTCATGGCGGTCCGGAAACAATCTGCCAATATCTGCTGCATGGTTACCTCTTGCACTAGGGGCTGTTGTCATTCTATTGAGCCCCCCGCCCCGGCCCTATCCTGCTTGAGTAGCAAGACCATAGTGCTAAAGGACGAAGGGGCGGCCCCTGCGAGCCTCTACCAGCCCAACGCCACTCCCAGGGCCAGGGTGTCGGTTTCCTCTATCCGGTCACCGGCATCACGGTTCTTCAGGTCGAAACGGTTGTACTCGGCAACCAGTGTCAGGTTCTCATTGAGACTGTGGAACAGCCCGATACCGCTGGTCTTGAAATCCGCCTGATAGCCCAGACCGTTACCGTCATCCCGAGTCTTGCCATAGGACAGCGCTACCCGGGTCTTGCCAAAGGTATACGAGCCCTGCAGCAGGTATCCTTTGCTGTCGCTTTCGCGCAGGCTGGCCTGGGTCGCGTTGTTGGTGAAGAAGGGGTTGATACCCTCGGCGTTGAAGCCGGAGCCGGTCAGCGACAGCGCCCCCAGCTTGGCCTGCACACCGTAGCCCAGCCCGCGTGAGGTCACCGAGTCAATACCTGCACCGGTATTATCCGCTTGCTGGTACATACCGTTGAGCCAAGTGTGCAGTTGTGCGCCACCCAGCTCGAACTGGTAGGTGAGCTCGCTCTCGAAGCGGGGACTGTCCTGGTAGTCCTTGCCGGTCTGCACACCAGTGTCGTCCACCAGATGCCCATCAACCGGGTCCATGATGCCCACGGCGGCGCGAAAGCCGCTCATTACCGGTGAACGGTAGGTGATCTGTGAAGTGGGGAACGGATAGGGATAGCCGGTGCCGATATTGCCGAAGGATACCCCGCCACCGTCAACCAGGCCGAGGGTATCGCTGGATTGGCCATAGGCGGTAAGGAACTCATCGAGCATGATGTTCGAGCGTCCAAACAGCCCGAAGTCCTTGCCGAACAGTACCTCACCCCAACTGCCGGAAACGGTACCGTAGAACTGGCGCACATCGATACTGGTCTCGGTGGCATTGTCCTGGCTGTCGTTGATGGTGACCCAGAACGAGGAGCGGCCACCGAGGGTCAGGTTGTCGTATTTCTTACCGACATTGAAACCGATGTAGTTGGGCAGGAAGCCCATTTTCACCCGCGACTGGTTGCGGTCCAGAGTGGGGTCAATATGATCAACCTTGTTGTGCACGTAGAAGGCATTGAAATAGCCGTCGACCGAAAAGCTGGTGTCATCCTGATCGTACAGGGTAATGGCGGCCGAGGCCGGTGCGCTGAGCATGGCCGCAGCCAGGGCGGTCAATAGAGGATAGGCAGTATTGTTCTTGTTCATTGTGCTCTCCGATGGAATCAGTGGCTGACGAAACTGAGCGTCCAGCGGATTATCGGAAAGCGGAAGCAGCGCCCCCATTCTGCCAAGGAGCTGAAAGTACGGGGCTTTGGTGGGCCCTACCAAGGATTGACGAGCTGCTGCCAAAGCACTGGCTCGCTTACTACCTTGGAAGGATCAACACCGTTACAGCACCTGGCCGAGCATGGCTCTGAGCTTGCCGGCCTTGATCGGCTTGTTGAGCACCGGTATGCCCAAGTCACGCAAGCGTTGCCGGCTGTGTTCACTTCGATCGGCGGTGATCATGATTGCCGGTATCTGCCATTGGAAGTGTTCACGCAACTGGCTTACCACCTCGCAACCGGTCTGCCCGGCATCGAGGTGATAATCGACAAGGATGGCGTCAGGAAGGCGGTCACCCAACGCCTCCAGCGCTCCCAGCAGGTCGACCGCGACCTGCACCCGGGCGCCCCACTGCTCCAGCAGCCCCTGCATACTGGAAAGGATCATCGCATCGTTGTCTATTACCAGCAGATGCCGGCCCTGCAGCGGCGCGTTCAAGCGCGCCAGCAGTGCATCCGGCGGGGTTGGCGCACTGGCCCTGGCCAGCGGCACGGTGACGCTGAACATGGAACCTGAACCAACCACCGATTGCACTTGCAGGGGCGCCTCGAGCAGCCGGGCGATACGCTCGACAATCGCCAGCCCCAACCCGGCTCCCTTACGGGGGCCGACACGGTCACCATGCAGCTGGTTGAACTCACGGAATATGTCATCGAAGCGTTCGCTTGGAATACCCAGGCCGGTATCCCACACCTGGATGCTCAATAGCTCCCCCCGGCGCCGGCAACCAATCAGTATCCGCCCGCTCGGTGTATAACGAATGGCATTGCTCAGCAGGTTGCGCAGAATGCGGCTGAGCATGCGGTAGTCGGTGCGCACGGCCCAGTACCCGAGTCGCGCCCGCATCTGCAGACCGCTGGTTTCGACCAGCCCCTGGAATTCGCTCAGCAGCGGGTCGATGATCTCGGCCAGGGTGTGGTTACCCAGGTCCAGGGGGATATTGCCATGATCCAGACGGGCAATATCAAGCAGGTCACTGAGTATGTCCTCGGCGCTCTCCAGAGCGGTGTGGGAGCGCTCGACCAGTTGCGCTTCGGAGCTGGGCAATGCTCGTTCGCGCAGGGTCGCCATCAGCAACCGCGCGGCATTCAGCGGTTGCAGCAGATCGTGACTGACCGCTGCCAGGTAGTGATCCTTGTTGCGATTGGCGAGCTCGGCGGCATCCCGGGCATCACGCAGTGCCCACTGCACCCGTTCCCGCTCGATGATTTCATGGCGCAGGTTGTCATTCAGGGTTTCCAGCTCCAGGGTGCGTTCATGCACCCGCAGTTCGAGCTGTTCGTTGAGCTGCTGCATGGCCCGCTCGGCCTGCTTGCGACCGCTGATATCGGCAACGAAACCCTCCACCAGTTGGTGCCCCTCCTCCTGTTTGAGCAACAGGTTCATGCGCACATCCAGCTCGCTGCCGTCCAGGCGCCGCAAGCGGGTCTCGTAGCCAACCAGTTCGCCACCCAGCTGTAGTCGTTCGCAGACCTGGGCGAATTCCGTCGGCCCACCGGCGAAGAAGTTGTCTTTCAGCTCACCGGCTGCCGCCAGCACGGCCTCGGTCGAGGGATAGCCGAGCATGCGCACCAGCGAGGGGTTGGCGGCCCGGATACCATGCTCCATATCGCCCTGGAATATGCCATGCACGGCATTCTCGAACAGCCACTTGTAGCGATTGCGCTCGGCCTCCAGCTCCTGCAGTCGGTCCATCAGTTCCGGGTAATAGCTTTTGCGCGCGGACTGCAGCCCCAGCCCCAGCAGGCCGGTCAGCATCTCGCGACGTGGGTCAGAGTGCTTCGGCATAAACCACTTCCACGTCCCTGATGCTGGATTCACGAGGATTGGTCAGGATACAGGGGTCGTCCATGGCATGGATCGACAGCATCGGCAGATCACTGATGCCTACGCCGTGCATACCCAGCGTCTGCTCGAAGCCCACCGCATGCTTGAAATCGATCAAGTGCTGCACCAATCGCTGGCGCACCTGCGGGCCGCTCAGGCCACGGATATCGATTCCCAGCGTCTGGGCCACCACCTTGAAGCGATCCGGGGCAGCATCATAGTTGAAGGCCACTACGTGCTCCATCAGGATGGCGTTGCATAACCCATGGGGCAGATCCAGATAGCCACCCAGGCTGTGCGACATGGCATGCACCGCCCCGAGGATCGCATTGGAGAACGCCAACCCGGCCTGCAGGCTGCCGAGCATGATTTTTTCACGCAGTTGGATATTGTCGGGTTGCTTGATCATCTCGACCAGGTTGCCGTTGATCAGTCGCATGGCCTCCAGCGCGTGGGCATCGGTCATCGGCCCACTGCCGGTGGATACATAAGCCTCGATCGCATGCACCAGAGCGTCGACGCCGGTACAGGCCGACAGGAAGGGGTCCATGGTGGCGGTCACTTCCGGATCGATCAGGGCCACGTCCGGCACCACCGCCTTGCTGATGATCGAAAACTTCACCTTCTCCTGCTGGTTGGAAATGATCACGAACTGGGACACATCCGCCGAGGTGCCCGCCGTGGTCGGGATCAGGATCACCGGCGGTACTGATGTGCGAATGGTATCGACTCCCTCAAAATCGAGGATATGCCCGCCGTTGGTGGCGACGATGCCAATCGCCTTGGCACAGTCCATCGGGCTGCCCCCGCCAATGGCAACGATGGCATCACAGGCTGAGGCGCGATAAACCTCCGCGCCCAGCATCACCTCCTCTACCCGCGGATTGGCCGATACCTGGGTATACAACACATAGTCCACGCCCTGTTGTTGCAGACTGTTCTCCACGTCTGCGACCCAGCCTGCGGCCACCACGCCGGGGTCGGAAACCAACAGAACCTTGCGGGCGGCGAAGGTATTGACGTAGTTGGCCACCGTTTTGCGTGAACCGGCGCCGAAAATGATCTCGGGAGTAACGAATTTGCGCAGCTGACTAATATCGTAGGTCATGGTTGTGAGCGACCTTTATTGTTTTATTTGTGGAAACCACAGGTTACCTCAAAGCGGGCAGCAGAGGCGTTTTTGCGACTGAAGTCGTGCCT
>JASJKW010000416.1:0-4469 GCA_037621305.1 Pseudomonas sp. | reverse complement strand
ACCCGGAGAGCATGCCGGCCTATAAGCGTTATCGGGGCAATCAGCCGAGTTCGACGTTGCTGTTGGATGAGTTGACGCCTTATAGCCTGGGTGCGCTGATTGCGATGTATGAGCACAAGGTGTTTGTGCAGTCGGTGATCTGGGGGATCAACCCTTTTGATCAGTGGGGCGTGGAGATGGGCAAGCGGCTGGCGGTGGATACGCTGGCGCGGATTCGTGGGGAGCGGGATGATCTGGAGGATGTGGATTCTTCGACGGCGGGGTTGTTGCGGCGGATTTTGGGGTAGGACTGGATGGCGGCCGCACCCTGCAACGGGAACCCCGGGCGTCCTGCGGACACCGTCGCGGCGAGGCGCCCCTCCTACATGACGAGGTGAGGCGCGAGCGAGAGTGGGCTCTGGTTCTGATGGTTCCCACGCTCCCGCGTGGTAACCGCGCTGTGGACGCTCCTGCGTCCGGGTTGGCGGTCTGCAGGGCGGTGGGATGGGACGCAGGAGCGTCCCGGCATGCATTCCCACGCGGAGCGTGGGAACGATCGAGTACGGCGGGAGTCTGCGTACCTTACGATCTGCTGCCAACAAGTACAGGCTAGCTTCCTCTTCCTTGGCGGGAGAGGGGCACACAAACTGAATAAAAGAACAGGAAGCCGTATGTCCGAAATCACGTGTTTCAAAGCTTATGACATCCGCGGCCAGTTGGGCACGCAGTTGGATGAGGGCATTGCCTATCGTATTGCCCGTGGTTTTGCGCAGTGGCTCAAGCCCAAGCGTGTGGTGTTGGGTGGTGATGTGCGGGAGACGTCTGTGGTGTTGAAGGCCGCCTTGGCCAACGGGCTGCGCGACGAGGGTGTCGATGTACTGGACCTGGGTATGGCCGGCACGGAGGAGGTGTATTTCGCCACTTTCCATCTGGGCGTTGACGGCGGTATCGAGGTGACGGCGTCGCATAACCCTATCGATTACAACGGCTTTAAACTGGTCCGCGAAGGCTCGCGGCCGATTTCAGCCGACACCGGCCTGGCCGACATTCGCGCCCTGGCCGAGGCCAACGTATATGAGCTGGTGGACGGGCGCGACCCCAAAGTAGCGGACGAAGACCGTGGCAGCTATGAGCTGATCGATGTGCGCGCCGACTATATTGAACATCTGCTCGGCTACATCGACCCAGCGGCTTTTACGCCACTGCGCCTGGTGGTCAACGCCGGTAACGGCGCTGCCGGTCCTGTGGTGGATGCGCTGGAGCAGGCCTTCGCCGAGCTGCATATGCCGGTGGAAATGGTCAAGATCTGCCACGAGCCAGACGGCAGCTTCCCCAACGGTATCCCCAATCCGCTGTTGATCGAAAACCGCGCCGTGACCCGCGATGCGGTGCTGGAGTACGGCGCTGATATGGGTATCGCCTGGGACGGTGACTTCGACCGCTGTTTCCTGTTCGATGAGCAGGGCCGCTTTGTCGAAGGCTATTACATTGTCGGCTTGCTGGCCGAAGCCTTTCTGCAGAAGGAGCCGGGTGCGCGCATCATTCACGATCCGCGTCTGGTGTGGAATACCGTGGAGCAGGTCGAACAAAACGGTGGTGTGGCGGTACAGACCAAGGCCGGGCACGCGTTCATCAAGGAGCGTATGCGCGCCGAAGACGCGGCCTATGGCGGCGAGATGAGCGCGCATCATTACTTCCGCGATTTCGCTTATTGCGACAGTGGCATGATCCCCTGGCTGCTGGTGGCGGAGCTGATCTGCCGCAAGAGCAAGCCGCTGTCCGAGCTGGTGGGTGAACGTATTGCAGCCTATCCGTCATCTGGCGAAATTAACCTGACGGTCAGCGATGCCTCGGCCGTTATCAAGACAATCGAAGAGCAGTATGCGCCCAGCGCGCTCGATGTGGATTACACTGATGGCCTGAGTATCCGTTTCGCCGAGTGGCGCTTTAACCTGCGCGCCTCCAATACCGAACCGGTGATCCGCCTGAATGTGGAAAGTCGAGGCGATCGAGCGCTGATGCAACAGGAAACTGACAAGTTGCTGGATGCCATAGGCGCTATCTGACCAAGGGAAGAAGCATGAGTAGAACTATTTTGGTGACCGGTGGTGCGGGCTATATTGGCTCGCACACCTGCATCAGGCTGCTGGAATCGGGATACAAGGTGGTGGTGCTGGATAATTTCAGCAACAGTTGCCGGGAAGCTGTGCGGCGAGTGGAAGATATCGCTCGTCACGCGGTGGTTCTGATCGAGGGCGATATCAACGATGCAGTCTTGTTAAACGCGCTGTTTGCGCAGCACGCAATCGATGCGGTGATTCACTTTGCCGGCCTGAAGGCGGTGGGTGAGTCGGTGGCTGAGCCGCTGCGCTACTACCGCAACAATGTCAGCGGTACTGTGGTGCTGTGCGAGGCCATGCAGCGTGCCGGTGTGAAGAATATGGTGTTCAGTTCTTCGGCGACTGTTTATGGCGATCCAGCCTCGCTGCCGATTCGCGAGGATTTTCCGACCAGCGCGACCAATCCCTATGGTCGTTCCAAGCTGATGATCGAGGAAATGCTGGGTGATCTGCATGTGTCCGATGCCAGCTGGAATGTCGCTTTGCTGCGCTATTTCAATCCGGTGGGCGCCCATGCCAGTGGTCGTATCGGTGAGGACCCAGCGGATATTCCCAATAATCTGATGCCCTATATTGCCCAGGTGGCAGTGGGTCGCCGTGAGCAGTTGAGTGTCTATGGCAGCGATTACCCGACGCACGACGGTACCGGTGTGCGCGATTACATCCATGTGATGGATCTGGCTGAAGGGCACGTCAAGGCATTGCAGTGGCTGGAGCGCGGGCTGGGTATCAAGGCGTTCAATCTGGGCACGGGCAAGGGGTATTCGGTGCTGGATATGCTGCGCGCCTTCGAGAAGGCCTGCGGTCATGAGTTGTCCTATGCGCTGACGGGGCGTCGTCCCGGCGATGTTGCCAGCTGCTACGCCGATCCGGAACTGGCTGCGAAGGAGCTGGGCTGGCAGGCGACTCTGGGACTGGAGGCAATGTGTGCCGATGCCTGGCGCTGGCAGTCGAGAAACCCGGAAGGCTACCGCTAGAATAAAAACGTAGTTTGGAACATTGTGTAACATTCTGATGTCGCATTCAGGGTGAACTGCCTGCGTATCCTCACCAGAGTCTGGAGTCTGTGTTGAAAGAACGATTGATTGAACTGAACCATAGCCAGAAACGTTCCATTCAGATCGTGGCGGACGTGATTTTGCTGTCGCTCGCCCTGTGGCTGGCGTTGTTTCTTCGCCTGAGTGATGAGGGTTGGCTGTGGCCTGAGAACGGCCAGGGTTGGCTGTTTCTGCTGGCGCCGCTGCTGGCGGTGCCGCTGTATGTGCGGATGGGTATGTACCGCGCCGTGATGCGACATTTCGGTAACGTGGCTTTGTACTGCATTGCCAAGGCGGTGACCCTGGGCTTTCTGGCGTTTGCCTTTGTCTTGCTGGTGGCCAAGGATCTCGGTTGGGAGGTGCTTTTTCCGCGCTCGGTGTATTTCTCCTACTGGGCGCTGAGCCTGATTCTGATCGGCGGACTGCGTCTGCTGGCGCGTGAATATTTCATGGGTGACTGGCTGACGGCCGGTCTGCCCAGCCTGCACGCCGCGCGTGACGGCGAGCCGGGCGGTCAGCCGGTGGCCATTTACGGGGCGGGCGCGGCAGGTACGCAATTGCTGGCGTCGCTGAAGGTCGGACGACTGTATAAGGCTGTGGCCTTTGTTGATGATGATCCGCGTTTGGTGGGGCGTACCATCGCCGGCCTGCGGGTTTATTCCGGTGATGAGGTCGGCAGCATGATTGCCGAAACCGGGGCGGCTGAACTCCTGTTGGCATTGCCGTCGGCTACTCGCGCGCGGCGTCAGGAGATCCTCGCGATGTTGCAGGGGCACGGCGTGCACGTGCGTACCATTCCCGGCATCATGGATCTGGCCAGTGGCAAGGTGAAGATGGACGATCTGCAAGAGGTGGACGTTGCCGACTTGCTGGGTCGCGACCCGGTGCCGCCGGATCAGTCATTGTTTCAGCGTTGCATCAAGGATCAGGCGGTCATGGTGACAGGGGCTGGCGGTTCGATCGGCAGCGAGCTGTGCCGTCAGATCGTGCAGTCCGGTCCGACGACGCTGGTGCTGTTCGAGCATAGTGAGTTTGCGCTGTATCAGATTCACAGTGAGCTGGAGGGGTGGATTCGCAGCCGCAAGCTGGATATTCAGCTGGTGCCGATCATGGGCTCCATTCGTAATTTCAGTCGTCTGCAGGATGTGATTGGTGCCTGGGATATCAACACCATCTACCATGCCGCTGCTTATAAGCATGTGCCCATGGTTGAGCACAATATCGCTGAAGGCATCATGAATAACGTGTTCGGCACGCTGAATACCGCGCAGGCGGCGATCAAGTGTCAGGTGGAAAACTTTGTACTGATCTCCACCGACAAGGCGGTGCGCCC
>JASJKW010000415.1:0-6882 GCA_037621305.1 Pseudomonas sp. | reverse complement strand
ACGCCATGCGTACGGTAATGGAACTGGAGCGTGCCGGGGTCGCTGCCCTGACCCTCGAAGACACTCTGCTACCCGCCCAGTTCGGCCGCCGCTCCTATGATCTGATCAGTATTGAGGAAGGCGTCGGCAAACTGCGCGCGGCGCAGGAAGCCCGCGATGACAGCGCCCTGGCGATCATCGCCCGCACTCATGCCGGAGTGCAGCCGCTCGCCGAGGTCATCCACCGCACCCGTGCCTACCAGGACGCCAATGCCGACGGTATCTGCCTGGTCGGCGTGAAGGATTTCAGCCATCTTGAGGCCATCGCCGAAGGGCTGCACGTACCCTTGATGCTGGTCACCTATGGCAACCCGCAATTGCGCGACGACCAGCGTCTGGCCGAGCTGGGTGTACGTATCGTGGTCAACGGGCATGCCGCCTACTTCGCGGCGATTCAGGCCACCTACGACAGTCTGCGCGAACAGCGTGGCATCACTGCCGGCAACGGTCTCAATGCTTCGGAACTGGCAGCCAAGTACAGCAGCCCGGACGAGTATCTGGGCTGGGCGCAGGAATACATGAACGTGAAGGAGTGACGCTGGGGGTTATTCGGTGGTGTCCGTCTGGTCATCGTCCACTACCGAGTCCTCGGCGGGATACAGCCAGCTTTCCAGTACCGCATGCGCTTCGTCGATACCCTGGCGCTTGGGTGAGGAGAACAGCTGCACAGTTGCGCGGTTACCGAATTCCTTGCGCACTGTGGTCTGCACCTTGAGCAACACGCCTTTGGCCGCGCCGTAGGACAGCTTGTCCGACTTGCTCAGCAGGATGTGCGCCGGCAGGCCGGTGACATCTGCCCATTCCAGCATCATCCGGTCGAACCCGGATAACGGGTGGCGGATATCCATGACCAGCACCACGCCGGCCAGTGAGTTACGCTGAGTCAGGTAGGCATCTAGGTGCAGTTTCCAATGCTCCTTCAGCTCCAGCGGCACCTTGGCGTAACCGTAACCGGGCAGATCGACCAGACGATGGCTCTCGTCCAGGCCGAAGAAGTTGATCAGTTGAGTGCGCCCCGGGGTTTTCGAGGTACGGGCCAGCCGAGCATGGGTCAAGGTGTTCAGCGCGCTGGACTTGCCGGCATTGGAACGACCGGCAAAGGCCACTTCCAGACCTTGATCGGCAGGGCACTGATCCGCCTGACTGGCGCTTTTGATGAAACTGGCCGTCTGGCAGAGAATGGCAAGAGGTGTAGCTGAGGGCATGGAATATCCGGTCTGTGTGGCTTGATGCATTCACGTCAGCGGCTAGCTTAGTATATAATGCCGCCGTTTAATATCATGACAGTGCACTGCGACAGTATGGCCATTGCGCTGCTTCCGAGTGGCCGCTAGCATGGGCGCTTATTGGTGCCGGCCCAGTACGTCGGCAAGCATGCAAGGCTGTCTGCATATAACAGTGGTCATCAAGACCGGACGCAGGCCAGGCCTGATTTTTCTTTTAGCCGTAATTGGATTAGCCGATGAATAAATTACTTGTAAGTCTGGTGTTATCCCTCGGTGTGGCCGGTTCGGCCCATGCACTGCAGGGTGATGCGGAAGCTGGCCAGGGCAAAGTCGCAATCTGCTCAGCCTGTCATGGCGCAGATGGCAACAGCGCCATGCCGAACTGGCCGAGCCTGGCCGGTCAGGGTGAACGCTATCTGCTCAAGCAGATGGTCGATATCAAGGACGGCACCCGCGTGGTTCCGGAAATGACCGGCATGCTGACCAGTCTGGACGAGCAGGACATGGCTGATGTCGCAGCCTATTTTTCATCGCAAGAGCTGAAGGGCGGCGTTGCCAGCCCGGAATTGGTCGAGCGTGGCGAAGCTATCTACCGCGGCGGTGATATCGCCACCGGTCTGCCTGCCTGCACTGGTTGCCACTCGCCGACCGGCAAGGGCAACGATCCGGCCCGTTACCCACACCTGGCCGGCCAGCATGCTGCCTATACCGTCAAACAGCTGACCGATTTCCGTGAAGGTAACCGGGTCAACGATGGTGATGCCATGATCATGCAAACTGTCGCCTCGCGCATGAGCAACAAGGATATTCAGGCGGTTGCCGATTATATCCAGGGCCTGCGTTGATCCCGGTGTTGCCTTGCAATAGCTGGTGATAAAAAAGGGTGGCTACGGCCACCCTTTTTTGCGACTGTTGAAAACCCAGGCGGCCCGCCGGGGAACCTTTCTGCCATCATGATGGCCTGAATGACACAGAACATTGTCTTAAATAGCGTCTGGAGAGCTACATGCGCAAGTTGTTGACTGTTGGATTGATATGGTTGCTGGGCGGTCTGGCGATGGTTCAGGCCCAGGAAACTCAGTACCGGGCCGGCGTGCATTATGTCAAGCTGCCAGCCGCAGCTCCGACGCAGGAGCCGGACAAGATCGAAGTGGCCGAGCTGTTTTGGTATGGCTGCGGTCATTGCTTCACCTTTGAGCCGATCATCAACGAGTGGAAGCAGACTCTGCCCGAAGATGTGAACTTCCGCCCTGTCCCCGCCTTCTTCGGCGGCACCTGGGATACCCATGGTCAGTTGTTCTACACTCTGGAAAGCATGAACAAGCTAGATGAGACCCATGCTGCGGTATTCCAGGCCATTCACAATCAGGGTAACCGCCTGGCCGATACGGATGCGATGGTGAAATTGCTGTCGCAATACGGCATCGATGAAGATGAGTTCCGTAAGACCTGGTCCTCCGCCGGCGTGAGCCTGAAGATGAGTCAGGCCAAACGACTGGCCAAGGCCTATCGCGCTTCCGGCGTACCCACACTGATCGTCAACGGCAAATATCGAATCGAAGGCGGCATGGCCGGCAGTTTCGAGGAAATGCTGAAAATCGCAGAATATCTGGTGGATCAGGAACGTTCCTGACCGAGGGGGCTTTGATGATTGCAACGGGCAATATTCCATGGCGACGCTCTACCCAGGGCTCCATGGCGCCGGCCTGTCTGCAGACCAACCCGAACTGGGCCTGCAATGACGATACTCCGGCGCTGCCGGATGTGCTTCGACTGCTGAGTTTCAATATCCAGGTTGGCATCAACACCCAGCGCTACCATCACTACCTGACCCGCGGCTGGCAGCATGTGCTGCCGCACGCGCGTCGTCAGCAGACGCTCGGCCAGATTGCCAAGCTGCTCAACGACTTTGATGTGGTAGCCCTGCAGGAAGTCGATGGCGGCAGCTTGCGCTCGGGCTTCGTCAATCAGGTGGAGCATCTGGCCAAAGAGAGCCAGTTCCCCTTCTGGTATCAGCAGCTCAATCGCAATCTTGGGCGCTTCGCCCAACATTCCAATGGTTTTCTCAGCCGCTTCCAGCCGCAACTGCTGGAGGATCACAAGCTGCCCGGTATGTTGCCGGGACGGGGCGCCATCCTCACCAGCTTCGGCCAGGGGCCGGACAGCCTGCTGGTGGTGATGATGCACCTGGCGCTGAGCACCCGCACCCGCGCCAGCCAGCTGGCCTATATCCGCGAGCGCATCGCCGATCACAGCCACGTGGTGCTGATGGGTGACATGAACACCCATGCCGAAGATCTGCTGGAACATTCGCCGCTGAAAGGCAGCAATCTGCATACCGCCAGCCTGCCCGGCACCTACCCGAGCTGGAAGCCAGCCCGCGTGCTCGATCATATTCTGCTCAGCCCCAGTCTGAATATCGAGCAGGTGGACGTGCTGCCGCAGCCGATTTCCGATCACCTGCCGGTATCCATGCATATTCGTCTGCCGCCCAGCATGTGCAGCCTGCCAGCCGCCAAGCAATAATGCCGCGCTGGTTAACCCACCCTGCCCACCGAATGGCAGGTCTGCTGATAGCCTTGCTGCTGCTCGCCGGTTGCAGTCGCGGCCTGGTGATTGACACCCGTCACACCGCCCGCGGCCAGGACAGCCGTGTGCAATATGTCGTCCTGCATTACACCTCATCCAACTCCGTCCGGGCGATGAATACCCTGACCCTGGGCGAGGTCAGCAGCCACTACCTGATTGATACCAATCCGCCGACCATCTACCGCCTGGTGGACGAAAACCGGCGCGCCTGGCACGCCGGCGACAGTAGCTGGCAGGGGCGTACCTGGTTGAATGCCAGCTCCATCGGTATCGAGATAGTGCACCCCGGCTACCGTGATACACCACAGGGACGACAGTGGTTGCCATGGGACCAGGAACAGATCGACCGCCTGATTCCGCTGTTGCAGGACATCCTGCAACGACACGGACTGTCGCCGCAGCATGTCATCGGTCACAGCGATATCGCACCGCAGCGCAAACTTGATCCCGGCCCCTTGTTTCCCTGGCAGCAACTCGCCGAGGCGGGTGTGGCCATCTGGCCGGACGCCGCTCAAGTCGCCCAGTACCAACACCTGCTGGCCGGCCAGGCACCGCGCCTGGCTTGGTTCGAAATGGCATTGGAGCGCTTCGGCTACAGTCTGGCCCGCAGGCCTGGCCAGACCGATGCCATGCGCAATATCATCGCCGCTTTCCAGATGCGTTTTCGACCAGCGCTGCATGACGGCGTGCCCGATGCACAGACCGCAGCCATTCTCGCCGCACTGGTACCCGGCAGTTTTAACGAAATAGCACGCTTCACCGATCTCACCGCACCGGCTGTACCTGCGATCACCTCACCCTGAAAGGATTGTCTCACCCATGCTCAATGGAATCTGGCTGAGCTTCTTCCTCGCTGCCTTCAGTGCTGCACTCTGGCAGTGGCTGGGTGTGGGTGATAGCGAAGTATTCAACCGTCTGGTGACGGCCATGTTCGATATGGCCCGGCTGAGTGTCGAGATCATCTTGGTCCTGGTCGGCACCATGACCCTGTGGCTGGGGTTTCTGGCGATTGCCGAGAAGGCCGGTCTGATCCGCCTGCTGGCCCGAGTACTGGACCCCTTGTTCCGTCGCCTGATGCCGGACGTACCCAGTGGCCACCCCGCGCTGGGGCATATCAGCATGAATTTCGCAGCGAATATTCTCGGCCTGGACAATGCTGCAACACCGATCGGCATCAAGGCCATGCATTCGTTGCAGGAGCTGAATCCGCAGAAAAATACCGCAACCAACGCACAGATCCTGTTTCTGGTGCTCAACAGTTCATCACTGACGTTGCTGCCGGTAACGATATTCATGTACCGCGCCCAGCAGGGCGCGACTGACCCTACCCTGGTATTCCTGCCGATCCTGCTGGCCACCACAGCGTCCAGCCTGGTGGGGCTGCTGACGGTCGCTTTCATGCAGCGTCTGAGGCTGCACGACCCCGTGGTGCTCGCCTACCTGCTGGGTGGCGCGGCGGCGCTTGGCCTGCTGCTGACCACCCTCGCCGGGATGTCCGCGCAAGCGCTGGCCGCAACATCCTCATTGATCGGCAATCTGGCACTATTCGGCATCGTCATGTTATTTCTCGGCGTCGCGGCACTGCGCAAGGTCCCGGTTTATGACACCTTCATCGAAGGAGCCAAGGAAGGTTTCAGCTTCACCGTATCGCTGTTACCCTTCCTCATCGCCATGCTGGTAGCCATCGGCGTGTTACGCGCCAGTGGCGTGCTGGACGCCGGGCTGGATGGCGTGCGCTGGCTGGCTGACGCCTTCGGTTGGGATACTCGCTTTATCGATGCCCTGCCAACCGCTTTCATGAAACCACTGTCCGGCAGCGGCGCCCGGGCGATGATGATCGAGACCATGGATACCTTCGGTGTCGACAGTTTCCCCGGTCTGCTGGCTGCAACCTTCCAGGGCAGTACGGAAACCACCTTCTATGTCATTGCCGTATACTTCGGTGCAGTGGGTATCACCCGTATTCGTCATGGTCTGGGCTGTGCGTTGATCGCGGATCTGGCAGGGATGCTGACGGCTATCGGAGTGTGTTACTGGTTCTTCGGCTGAATAGCCGAAGGCTAGGATTCATCCTCATAGCGGGTATATTTCTCGGCACTGCCTCTGGCCAGGTCTGCCGGATATTTTTCCGCGTTCCGGCTGATCTTCGCTCGACAGGCTGATTCGATATCAATGCCCAGCTTGCCAGCCAGCTGGACGAGATACAGCTGCACGTCGGCAATTTCCTCAGCCACCGCGGCCAGCTGCCGTTCATCCAGCGTTTTCGACTGTTCCTCGCTCAGCCACTGGAAACACTCCTGCAACTCGGCAGCTTCCACCGTCAGTGCCATGGCCAGGTTCTTCGGCGAGTGAAACTGATCCCAGTCGCGCTCTCGGGCGAATTCGCTCACCGCCTCTTGCAGCTGCTTGAACGGATCGGACATTAACTTTCACCTCGTTTCATAGAACGGTGAGGAATTCACCGACAACCCTGACATCGTCCAGCTCGTCTTCCAGCACGATATCCTTGTAGCCGAAGGCATTGGTCTGCGGCCGGAGTCGGATACGCTGGTTGACCAGCTCACCATATTCCTCAACTTTTTCACTCTGGTACAGCTTCACAGTGTAACTGCCGCCATGATCCGGATCCTCGATCGAGCGATGTTGAACGATGACTGTCTTGCCGTGACGCGTACCTCCGGGGTTGGCACGGAACAGGCACCAGGCCCCGTCAGGTATCCTCTGGTTCATTGACTCGCCGACCACCCGGCAGACAAATAGATCGGGGCCGGGGCGAATGAAGTCCGGCAGCTCCACCCAGTAGTTTATTTCCGCCTGTTGCAAATCGCTGAAACCGCCTGCGGCGACGTCCAGATCGTATACCGGCACATGCCGCTCGAAAGGCAATGCGTCCCGATAGGGCACCACCGGCAGATCAAGGCCTGGCAGAAGGGGCGCCGGGGACACCGTCAAGGGCGCCGCCGCACCCGCCTGTGTGCGAACAAAGGCGGCGAAGTACGCCCGCGTCTCGGGGTCGGTGGCATAGAGA
>JASJKW010000414.1:0-21552 GCA_037621305.1 Pseudomonas sp. | reverse complement strand
GCTTGGTCTGCAGTGTGCCGGATTCGTAGATCAGGGTAACGTCCGGCGCGTGGGTCAGGCGGGCCAGGTTGGCCGCTTCACTGGGCAGACCGATGCCGACAAAGCAGGTCATGTCATTGGTCAGCGCCCGTGCAGCGGTGACGCTCATCATTTCCGAGGAGGTGAATTCAGTAGTCATCTCAAGCTGCTCCATTCTCGAATACGTTATCTTTCAGCCACGCCTGGAACAGATCGCGATCACGTGCGATGGCATCCCACTCTTTATAGAAGGCGTTGTCACGATCGTAGTAACCCAGCGCGTAGGACGGTGCTGCGCCCTTCTCGGCAACTGCAATGGCGCTGATGGCCCAGGATGGCAATACACAAGCATTGACCGTTGCACCGAGGTCGTCGACGATTTCTTCCACCGTCACTATGCTGTGCTTGGCCGCCAGGACAGCTTCTTTCTGTACGCCAACGATGCCTTCCACCAGTACGTTGCCTTTACGGTCAGCGCGCTGTGCATGGATCACTGCCACATCGGGGCGGATCGATGGAATTGCCGCCAGCCGCTCACCAGTGAAGGGGCATTCGATGAACTTGATCTCGTCGTTGACCTTGGGCAGGTCACTGCCGATGTAACCGCGCAGAACAGCCAGCGGCAGACCGGAGGCGCCTGCTTCATAGGCGTTGGCCATGGCCGCATGGCTATGCTCGACCAGCTCCAGGCTACGCGGCCACTCCTTCTGGACCGCGTCCCGCATGCGATGCAGCGAGCCGACGCCAGGGTTACCGCCCCAGGAGAAGATCAACTTCTTCACACAGCCAGCGCCGATCAGTTGGTCATATACCAGATCCGGAGTCATGCGGATCAGCGTCAGATCACGCTTCTTCTGGCGAATCACTTCGTGGCCAGCAGCAAACGGGATCAAATGAGTGAAACCTTCCATCGCGACGGTGTCACCGTCGTGAATGTACTTTTTCACCGCGTCCCGCAGAGAGAGAAATTCAGCCATCACATGTCTCCATTGATGTTATGATTTATGTTCGCAGTGCGAACTAATGTTTTGTATGCGAACATAATGGCGCAATTGATTTCCTTCAGTCAATACCGTTTTTGGTCTTAATTGAAATAACGCCGCAATGTTCGGCATGCGAACAATGTTAAGATAGCCCCATTCATCCATCTCAGGAGAGACTGTTCTGGACAATACACTTCAACCCGGTGACCGGGACTATGTCGCCGCGCTGGCTTCCGGGCTGCAGATTCTGAAAGCCTTCGATGCCGAGCATCCGCGCATGACCCTCACCGAGATGGCCAGCCGCACCGACATGGACCGCGCCAAGGCGCGGCGTTTTCTGCTGACCCTGGAGGCGCTCGGCTATGTCAGACGCAGCGGTCGGGATTTCGAGCTGACGCCGCGGGTGCTGGAGCTGGGACACGCCTTTCAGGCTTCCAACCAGTACCGTGCTGTCATCCAGCACTATTTGCAGGACATCACCGCCGAGATCGGCGAGTCTTCGTCACTGAGCGTGCTGGATGGTGCCGATGTGGTCTATGTGGTGCGCTCGGCTGCACCGCACCGGTTGATGGCGATCAACCTGTCAGTGGGTACGCGGCTATCGGCAGCCTATACCTCCATGGGTCGGGTATTGCTGGCACAGCTGCCAACAGCGCAGCTCGAGAAGCTGCTGAAAGACATAAAGCTTCAGCCGCACACACCGCACTCACTGACCGATATGGATGCGCTGCGTGCAGAGATCATCAAGGTCGGTGAGCAGGGTTATTCCATCGTCGATCAGGAGCTTGATCTGGGTCTGCGCTCAGTGGCAACCCCGATATTCGCCGGCAATGGCGACTTGCTCGGCGCGATCAACATCAGTACCAACGCCGCACGGGTGCCGCTTGAGGTACTGCAGAATGATTATCTGCCACGCCTGCAGCGTCTGGCCGACACCGTGCACAAGACAATACGCTCGGCAGCCGGTTGAGCTCGTAAAAGACCAGAACCCGTCGATGAAGTGATGCTGGTGGCGCAGGCCATGACGTTGCGATGCCAGCGCTATCCAACTGAGTACACGAGCCTCAGCGCCCCGGCAATCGGGGCGCGCTTCAAACCGCTCTCGGCAATCAGGCGAATCGGGTGTTACCTGGAAACTGTTACCCACCAAACTGCTACCTCCCCCATCCAGCGGTAACACTTCCCTCCCGCACGCTTTCCGCCAAATCACGCCAAAACACCCAACACATTGATTTTAAACGAAATTAAAAACATGGCACGACAACTGCTTTGTTATACGTACAACAAAAATAAAAACCGATACCAGTAAGACCCATAACAAAAACAAGATTCAGCTCTACACATAACAAAAACAAAACGTACGAGTGCAGCAAACTGATTTTTTTGGAGAATGGGAAACATCCGCAAGCGAGCAATATGCTCGATTGGAACCGAGAAGAATAAAAAGTTGCTCAAGCAACCCACCGGATCCGATGTCATACCTGACCATTGCCGTTTCCTGAGCGTCCAAAGCAATCCGCTTGCTTTAGGCAGCCCTGATGGGCTCAACGGTGTGGCAATGCCACCCCGCTAAAAAGAACAAGAAATAGCTCACAAAACAAAAATAAAAAGCATTTAGAGGGAGCGAAAGCTCCCTTGAGCTTTTCCAGCTCCAGAAAAGCCCCAGCCGGCTAGTCCAGCCAACCCTCTCCCAACGTCATATGCAACATCGTTAGATGTATTCTGTAGATCAGAGCAACCATTCAATCGGCAATATCGACAGAAGGAACACGCCAGTGCGCTTGAGAAAGCGGGTGTTCGGTTCTTGTTCATAACGGATCTGCCTGTCGCCCAGCCACTCTACCCAGTAGAGATCGCCTTTCTCATCAAGACGAACCTCATAGGCGTTTTCCGGGATGCTGCTCTCAAAGGCTTGATGAACAGCTTCGGATAAAGCCGGGCTGTCGATGACAAATCCAAGCTCGGTATTCAAATTGGCCGAGCGCGGGTCGAAGTTGAACGAGCCAACAAACATCCGCTCGCCGTCCACGGCAAAGGTTTTTGCATGCAGACTGGAGCCGGAACTGCCAAACGGCCCAGCGCTTTCATTGCGTTCGATATGCGGCGAAAGACGGCGCATCTCAAACAGCTGAATACCCACCTTGAGCAGGTCTTTGCGCCGTTTGGCATAGCCAGCGTGCACTGCAGCCACATCGGTGGCGTCAAGGGAATTGGTCAGAATGCGGAGATCTATCCCTTGCTCGACCAAAGCAGTAAAAGCTTCAACACCAGCGGCTGTCGGTACGAAGTAAGGCGACACCAGTACCACAGCACTCTTCGGCGCACCCAGGATCTGTTCCAGCTGATAAGTCAGCCTCCCCTCTCGCTCGGTCTCACCCAGTCCTTTCGCCGGATCATCGCTGACCATTCGCGTATCGGCCCATTCCAGTTGCAGCTCACCATTCAGCAGCAAACGAATAAAGGCAGATTGAGAAACCGCCTCAACATACTCCCTGGCGGCCGTGTTCCGCTCAATGAACAGCGCAGCCTGGCTCAGCTGCGCAAGGCTTTTTTCAGAAACTGCGGGCACTATCTGCTCAACCGGATAGGAGGAGTCACTGGCCCAGTAACGGTCAAAGTCAGCCGATACCTGCTCGACAATCGGGCCGACCGATAAAACATCCAGGTCGGCAAACAGAATGCCCTCGGTTGCGCCAAAGTATTCATCCCCGACATTCCGCCCACCGACAATGGATGCCTGACTGTCCGCTGTGAAAGACTTGTTATGCATGCGCCGATTGGCCCGGGAGAAATGGGTGATGTAACCCAGCCACTTCGGCTTGCGAACGCTGAATGGATTGAACAGGCGCACTTCGATCTGTGGATGCAGCGCCAGCGCAGCCAGCTCGGTATCCAATCCCGCAGTGCCGTTATCATCCAGCAACAGCCGGACACGGACGCCGCGATCCGCTGCTGCGTGGAGCTCCTCCAGCAATAACGTGCCGGTCATGTCCCCGTGCCAGATGTAATACTGCACATCCAGTGTCCGCTCTGCCGCTCGGGCCAGCAGCATCCGCGCCGCAAAGGCATCATGCGGATCAGCCAAGGTGTGTATGCCGCTCTTATCTGGGTGCGCTGTCAACCTCGGTGCCAACGCCTGGCCAAGCGGGGTGGTCTGGCTTTGCTCGCTACTCAGCGCCGTGGAGAAAGTCTTGTTGGGCGTGGGCAAGGCGCAACCTCCCAGCAATGCCGCAGAGAGAAAGATAACTGCGAGCCATTTTCCCGTTTGCAGTGGGCGGATAAACTCAGATAGGAACGCGCTCAATTAGATTGTCCTGAAATTCGCCACTCGCGGCACCTGCTGCCCTTGTCAGGACAGGTTCATGAAAAACAGTATCTTCGGGCGGACGATTGAGATTATTTGCGAATGCGAGTCTGCTGGTGATATTCAATGCAGCGTCATGCAGACAACCGCAGTACTCGGAGAGTGGTAACCTACCCGCAAACCATTGCTCTTGCAATGATCGATGCCAGGACTTGCCGCCATGAAAAAGGTTATGAAATGTCTATGTCAGGGGCTGAGACAGGCCAACAGCAATTGATCATTTGTGAGCATTGCGATTCGGTATACCAGCGCCCGTCCCTGGCCCACAAGCAAACGGCCCATTGTCGCCGCTGCGGCTCATTGCTGGCTCGCGGCAGGCGCCTGAGCACCGATCAGCTGCTGGCCCTGACCGTCGCCGCAGCCATTCTGTTTATCTTCGCCAATACCTTTCCCATCATGGGCATCAGTATGCAGGGACTGAGCAACGACGCCACGCTCTGGGCCACAGTGGAGGCCCTGGCACAGGGCCGCATCACCCTGATTGCCCTGGTCACGGGACTCAGCATTATCTTCGCCCCAGCCTTGCAGATCATTCTGCTCGCCTGGGTGCTGGTGTATGCCCGCAATGGACGTATGGCGCCAGGGTTCCGCCTGTGCATGCGCACCCTTGAGCATTTGCGCCCCTGGAGCATGCTGGAGGTCTGCCTGCTCGGCATTCTGGTAGCCATCATCAAACTGGCCGGTATGCTCGAGGTACATCCGGGAATCGGCTTGTGGGCCATGTCCATGCTGACGGTGCTGATCATCCTGATCGGCGGGCGGGATGTGCGTCAGCTATGGAACGAACTGGAGGTCGCGCCACGATGAGCCAACCTCCCTATGCTGCAGAACTGGGGCTGCAGCTGTGCCATGACTGCGGCAACACCTGCCAACTCGATGATGACCAGTGCCCACGTTGCTGGTCAGGGCTGCATGCACGCAAACCCAATAGCATTGGCCGTACCTGGGCGCTGCTGATCGGTGCGCTGATTCTGTATCTGCCAGCCAATCTGCTGCCAGTAATGTATACCGACATGTTCGGCAACGGCAGTGCGAGCACCATCTTGAGTGGTGTTATCGAATTCTGGCGCGGCGGTTCCTGGGATATCGCCTTACTGATCTTCATTGCCAGCGTAGTGGTGCCTTGCATCAAGTTCTTCGTGCTGGGGTTACTGCTGATCACCGCGCAGCGCCGCAGCCGCTGGGCCATGCGCGAGCGGGCGCAGCTGTACCGTTTTATCGAGACCATCGGCTACTGGTCGATGCTTGACGTGCTGGTGGTTGCCCTCGTGGCGGCATTGGTGCAATTCCGTGCACTGAGCACCATAGAGCCGCGCATGGGCATTCTGTTCTTTGGCCTGGTCGTTGTGTTGACGATGATGGCTGCAATGAGCTTCGACCCGCGATTGATTTGGGATGCAGAGAAAAACGATGACAGATAACACCGACCACCCCAGCTCCTCCCCAACCGGCGACCCGGAAATCAGACAGCGTAGGGTACGCATCTCACTTATCTGGCTGGTGCCTATCGTGGCAGCACTGGTGGGGCTGTCCATGGTAGCCCAAAACTGGCTCTCCGCCGGCCCACAGATCACTGTCAGCTTTCTGACGGCTGAGGGGCTGGAGGCCAACAAGACCCAGGTCAAATATAAAAACGTGGTCATTGGCCGGGTGACCGGCATTACCTTGAGTGATGACCGGACGCGGGTACTCGCCACCATAGAGCTGGATCAGAACACCGACGCCTTCATTAGTGAAGATGCCCAGTTCTGGGTGGTCCGCCCGCGCATCGGTGCCAGCGGCGTCTCGGGTGTCGACACCTTGCTGTCCGGCTCATTCATCGGCGCAGACCCGGGCGATGCCACTGAAACCCGCCGCGAGTTCATCGGCCTGGAGGCCCCACCGCCGGTGACCTTCGGCGTGGAAGGCAAGCAATTCACCTTGCGCACCAGTGATCTTGGCTCGCTGGGCGTCGGCTCACCCGTCTATTACCGCCGCATCCCTGTCGGGCAAGTGGTTTCCTACGCCCTGAGTGAGGACGGCAAAGGCGTGACCGTACAGATATTCGTCAATGCGCCCTATGATGACTTTGTTACCGAGGACACGCGCTTCTGGAATGCCAGCGGTGTGGATGTCTCCCTCGCCGCCGATGGTTTCAAGGTCAATACCCAGTCGCTGTCGTCGATTTTGGCAGGCGGGATTGCCTTCCGCGCACCCAGTTACAGCACGAAGACCGAACTCGCCACCGAGGAAAGAGAGTTTGAGCTATTCGATGACATGGCCCGGGCGCTGGCCCCCGATGACGGCCCAGCGCGCTTCGTCCAGATGCGTTTCGATCAGACCCTGCGCGGCCTGAACGTCGATGCCCCCGTGGAGTTTCTTGGGGTGCCCATCGGCCGCGTGGTATCGGTCAATCTTGATTTTGATGAGCAGAGACAGAGCTTCCCGGTGGTAGTGGGCGCGGTCATCTACCCCGACCGTCTGGGGGCAGCGAATAACAAACTGCTGGCACTGATTGAAGGCAGCCCTGAAGAACGCAGCGCGCATCTGATCCGGACGTTTGTCGAGCAAGGTCTACGCGCACAGGCTCGGACCGGAAACCTGCTGACCGGCCAACTGTACATTTCCCTGGATTTTGACAGCCGCGCCGCCGATGTGGTGTTCGATCCCCATACCCGGCCGCTGGTGATCCCCACCATTCCCGGCAGCTTCGACAAGCTGCAGGAACAGCTGCAGGCCGTCGTGGACAAGCTCAGCAAAGTACCCTTCGAGTCCATGGCGAACAATCTTGACAGCAGTCTGAGTGAATTACGCAAGACGATGGAGCAGGTCAACAACGGTGTGTTGCCACAGCTGCAGAGCACCCTGGAGCGCTCGGAGCAGACCCTGCAGTCAGCCAATCAGGCGATGGCCGACGGCTCCCCTCAGCGCCAGCAAGTGGGCGATGCCCTGGAAGAAGCACAGCGGGCAGTGCGCTCCGTACGGGTGCTGACGGATTACCTGAGCCGTCACCCTGAATCCCTTCTCCGCGGCCGCGGCAACGCCGAGGCGCCAGCCAGCTTCAAGGGTGGCGCCACTTCACGCGAACTCAATATGGAGCCTCAAGAATGATTCTGCGTCCCTCTCTATTGGCACCAAGCAGGCTACTGGTCCTGAGTAGCCTGCTGGTGCTGAGCGCCTGCAGCTCAACACCCATGCGGTACCACACACTCATCCCGACGCAGCCAGCTGAAGCCGCAGCCAATGACCCATCGGTTGATTTTCAGCTGCAGCTGATGCCAGTGCGTATTCCCATGCAGGTCGATCAGCCCAGCCTGATCGTGCGCGAAAGTGATGGGCAGCTGACCATTCTGGAAACAGCCCTCTGGGCCTCGCCGCCGGCGGATGAGTTTCATGACGCCCTGGCCTTCGCGCTGGAACACCGCCTGGGCGTTCGCGATCTGGCTGGCCTGCCGGGCAATCCAGCGCAGCCGGTAGTGAGTGTACGCACCGACGTGCGCCGATTCGACTCCTTGCCAGGCAGTCATACCGCATTGGATGTGGTCTGGAGTCTGGAACTCAAGAATAGTCAGAAACAGCGTGCCCTGACCTGCGCAAGCCGAATCAACGAGCCGGCCACCACCGAAATTGCCAGCCTGGTGCAGGCTCACCAACGCTCGATCGGAAAGCTGGCAGAAGAGATGGCGGGGGTCGCTCGGGCGCTGGTTGAAAATGACATGGCGGCTTGCCCGAGCGCCAGGTGATCAGCCCTCGCCCAGCTCGCGCATAACAGCGTACAAGGCGGACTTGGCTTCGAAGCCAACACCTGGAATATCAGGTAGGCCAACGTAGCTGTTTTCCACCTGGATGCCATCCGCGAACCCACCGAATGGCTGGAATACGTCCGGATAGGACTCGTTACCACCAAGGTGCAGGCCAGCAGCAATGTTCAGTGACATCTGGTGCCCACCATGCGGCACCACGCGCCGTGACGACCACCCCATCTCTTTCATCACGTCAAGAGTACGCATGTACTCGACCAGACCGTATGACAGAGCACAGTCAAACTGAAGGAAGTCGCGGTCAGGGCGCATACCACCGTGACGCAGCAGGTTACGAGCGTCTTGGTGGGAGAACAGGTTTTCACCGGTGGCCATCGGCAGTTCGTAATGATTCGCCAGTTCGGCTTGCAATGCGTAGTCCAGCGGATCGCCGACCTCTTCGTACCAGAAGAGGTTGTACTTCTTGATCGCTTCGGCGTAAGCGATAGCCGTTTCAAGATCGAATCGACCATTGGCGTCGACTGCCAGACGACGACCGTCACCCACCACTTCCAGCACCGCCTCGATGCGGCGAATATCGTCGTCCAAAGGTACCGCGCCGATTTTCATTTTCACTACGTCATAACCGCGATCCAGATAGCTCTGCATCTCGGCTTTGAGTTTCGTTTGATCTTTGCCAGGGTAGTAGTAACCACCAGCCGCGTAGACCCAGACCTTGTCGTCGGCAACGCCGTCGCGATAGCGATCGGCCAACAGGCGATACAAGGGTTTGCCTTCGATCTTGGCAACCGCATCCCATACGGCCATGTCGATGGTACCAACAGCGACCGAACGCTCGCCGTGGCCACCTGGCTTTTCGTTGGTCATCAACGTTTTCCAGATGGCGAACGGGTCCAGGTTGTTATTCTCTTTATCGATCAGAGTTTCCGGATCAGCTTCGGTGATACGCGCCAGAAAGCGATCACGCATCAGCGCGCCCTGGCCATAGCGACCGTTGGAGTTGAAGCCGTATCCAATTACGGGTTTACCATCGCGAATCACATCCGTGATAACAGCGACGACCGAGCAGGTCATTTTGGAGAAATCGATGTAAGCATTAGCGATAGGCGAGGCAATGGAAACAGTCTTTTCACGGATGTCGACGATACGCATGACGGGGTCTCTTCGTTGTTGGTGCCCCCACATTATGCTTTGCGATGCCATCCGCCCAATGCTATTAATGCCGCACCCTATGCACAGGAGGCATTGCCTTTGGAACTCGTTTGGCTCGAAGATTTTTCAGCGCTTGCAGAATACGGCAGCTTTGTTCGTGCCGCTGAAGCGCGCCATGTTACTCAGCCGGCGTTCAGCCGAAGAGTTCGTGCATTGGAGAGTTGGATGGGGGTTGACCTGTTCATACGAACGCCACAAGGGGCAACGCTGACAGAGGCGGGAAAGCAGGTATTACCCAGCGCCCAGGAATCTGCCCGGCGCTTATACAGGATGCGCAGTGAAGCTCAGGAAGTGGCGGGAATGGCCGCTAAAACACTGCAATTCGCGGCGACGCATTCACTGTCGTTTACCTTTTTCCCTAGATGGCTGAGAAGCACGGAAAACGGTGCCCCCATTGAGGCCGTGCGACTTCATTCAGATAGCATGGCCATTTGCGAGCAAATGCTGATACAGGGTCAGGTACAGTTTCTGCTTTCCCATCGCCACCCGGATGCCCCGCCCTTGTTGCCCCCCAATCAGTTCATTGGCAAACAAGTCGGCGAGGATGTGCTCGTTCCGCTAGTAAGTGCTTCCGCAAACTTTGGCCCCTCGCCTTCATCGCTGCCGTACCTGGCTTATACCGAAGCATCCGGGCTGGGACGCATCGTCGCTCATCGCCTCCAAGGCAAGGAAGATTTCCTTCACCTCAAGCCACTTTTCAGCAGCCACCTCGCGGCGGTACTGATGTCCATGGCACTGGAAAGCAAGGGCGTGGCTTGGTTACCCAAAAGCCTGGCAGAACAGGAAATAATCGATGGGCGCCTGGTCCGGGCGCTTGATGAAAGCTGGGATATTCCATTGGAAATCCATCTTATGCGCCCAGCTGCCACCATCAGCCAATCTGCTGAAAAGTTCTGGGACAAGTTGCGGGGCTAGCAACCTCAGTGTCGAGGCCCGGAAACGAAAAAAGGCCCGCATTTCTGCGGGCCTTTCTATTCGTGGTGCCGGCACCAAGAGTCGAACTCGGGACCTACTGATTACAAGTCAGGGCCTGACCTTAAATGTGTCTACGGCTACTGCCGCTAATCCACAATGTTGCTGAGAAAGATCATAATCTACCTTGGATGAATGTCAAGAATCGGCAGGCCGGAGTGCACCAAATAGTCAGCGGCATGTGCGCGACCGTCTCGTGAAGGTCAAAACCCGGGGGAGCACACTGATTCGGCTGCCCATAAGCCTGACACCTATCCTGCCTTGGACGAGTTGAGCCGCACCGTTCTGATCATGGCGTACAGTTTCGGCGAGGTACGCAATGTTGATTTACAGGCGCAGCGTGATGAACACCCAAGGGTGATTGGCGAGCACTTGAGCCAACTGACGAGCGCGGGCTGGCTGATCAAGCAAGGGCACGACAAGGGTCCCCGATACAGATGGCCGGATACGCCGCAAGACCTGCTGACCGACGCCGGTACACATTTACCTCCGACTACCCCGGTAACTGGTGGGGTAGTCACCGGGGTAGTCAAAAAGTTGTTACAGTCGTTTCAAGGAGAGATGAGTAGATCAGAACTTCAGGACTCCTTGGGACTCAAGCATGAAGATCATTTCCGGAATGCCTACCTGCGCCCCGGTCTGGATGCAGGGCTGATAGCTCTGACCATCCCCGACAAGCCGCGCAGCCGTTTACAGAAATACCGTCTCACGGTAGAGGGGCATGCTGTACTGAATACTACAAAGAAGAGCGACTGATGAGCAGCTTCTGCTAGATTCAAGAGGAGCCCAAAAAGTGCGTGAAGAATTGAGCGATTCCATTCGCTCGTGAGGTCGGGCAAGACTCCGCGTTACGCCCCGGATCGCTGCATCAAATAGTTTCTCAGCTTATCAACCGGCACATCCACATAGACCATCGTGGACCGGATATCCGAATGCCCCATCAACAGCTGGGTCAGGTGAATATCCGCGTTATCACCGGCCATCAGCTCGGTAGCGAAGCTGTGGCGGAATCGGTGCGGAGAGATTGTCATGCCCAGCTTGCGAGATAACCGGGTGAAAAACATGCCCACCTGCCAGGTGTTCATTGTTTCGAGCCGGTGTCTCTTGCTGTGAAGGTTTACATTGAACAGCTGGTCAGACGGTTTGGCACCTCTGCGCACCGCTTGGTCCAACAGATGGTCCAGCAACGGAATCAACTCGCTGTGCAGCGGTAGCAGGCTTTCTTTCGAATTCTTTGCCCCTTCCGCCGAACATATAAAGCGGGCGTTCCGCAGGTCGATGTCATGCAGCTTGATGCATAGCAGTTGCCTCTGTCTTATGCCGGTGTGGTAAAGCATCTCCACCACCACCAGCCAGAACCAGGCTGGATGGATATAAGCGCCCCGAGGCTCACCCTTCTCCTCAAGATCCATGCAATACCTGAGCAGCTGTCGTATTTTCGATATAGCCCCGTCCGGTAGCGTTTTGGTCTTCAGTATGGGGGGCTTCAGATTGACCCGAAGAAAAGGATTCTCTGTAACGTACCCCCGCTCAATTCCAAAGTTGTAGAGGGCCTTCAAATGTCGACTATATGTATTCCAGCTTATTTCGGAGATGCCCTCGGACCTCCCCGGGCGCTTTACAACCGTTGCCCGCCAAGCCAATACCTGCTGCTTGGTAACCTCTGCCGGATAATCAGTTTTTATGTGTCTCTTCATCACACGAACGCACATGGCATAGCCTGACTGTGTTTTCAGAGAGGACCAGCGTTCCGTGAACAGCTCGGTCATTAGCTCATCAAACGTTAAACCGTGCACATCAATTTCCTTCTCGAAGTTCGAGATAAATATTGTTTGCAGGAGGAACGCCCAGGATGTCAGGTTTACTGAGCAGCACTCCCTTGAGGGTGCTGGTCTTACCGCTGGGGCCAGCGACGGATACAGAAACGATATTTCGCTTTTCTGGACCTGGACAACGGACATGTAACTTCTTTTTTTGGAACCGGATTTGAACCTGTTCCCATGCCCCATCGTGTCCGTAACGGTCTACACAGTATTTCTTGAAGATATTCGGGCTCACTAGGAACCATGAACCGGCCACAACATGGATTACGGCCTTGGCGTGGTTAACCCCGAGTTTCTTGGAGTGAATGCCTTCCCTTACCCAAGAGATAAATTCATCCCCTTGGTCGTGAGCTACTTCGCCGATCTTCTCAGCTTGACTATGTAGCTGCTGGTGCGTTGCTTGTGGAACCAACGGCAACGACGCATCAGCGGCGGCGATTACATTCCCACCAAGCTCATCAGAAATCAAGCCGCTCCGCATACCACCGATACTCGGTTCTGTCATGAGTGCTGGATCGCTCGAATCCATGTTCTGCTCAATGCATGGCGGCGTAACGACAGCTTTAGCCTCCGGACGCTCGTCCCCCGCAGCCCAGATAAGCGATGGCGTAGCTTTAAGCAGATGCAGTTTGGAGGTACTCCATTCACCGACTTTCACAGTGCAGCCAGACCACACCGCCAATCCTTCAGGGTTTGGCAATACCAGGCCATGCGCGAGCATTTCATCGTATAAACGGCTTTCATCTGCCGGGACGCCGGGTATCCCCTGTTCATATAGGTAGGTCTTGAGTGAGCGCGGCACCGTTGGGGTGACAAACCACACAGCTTCCTCGGACAAGAATACGGCGGAACCTTTAGTCCCATTCAATGGCAAGCGCTCACTTTTCACGAGATGCCGAAGGGCATCGATCAACTTTCTTTGAAGGGACTGTTTGGGTGCGGCATCGAGCCGTCGCAGATCGCCACCCATCGCCTTGCTCACACTGCTTTTATCTGCTTGATGAACGATCTCGCCGACAATGCCAGCCCGCTCCATATGGCCAGATATCGAATACATCACCTGTCCAAACAAAACGGCATCGCTATACAACCAATCCAGCACCGCCCCGCCTAGAATGTCACGGGCAAAAAGAGCGCCGGTTGCTTCATGCAGGTGGTAATCACGACCAGTCTTGTAGCGCACGCGATAAGCCCCTGGAATGGGACCGTTCCACAAACACCACAGCGAGCCATCCTGCAACAGGATATCGACATCAACAGCCGCCTTCGCCACGTCATGCAGTAGTGCAGCGTACAGAATACCCATACTCCACAGCTCACCCACCGAGACCTGATCCTCTGGCCTGGCTCCCGCGGGCAATAAATGCTTCCGGCGAATTCGGAGGGCATAACACATGATCTCCAGTCCGTGATCCAGCATACCACCTGGGTAGGAATGATGATGGGATTCAGACGCAGGAAGGAGCTGGACGAATGCAGCGTAGCGCTCTATCGGTGCCATAACGTAGGTATCGAATGTTGCCCTTGGTGTTGCGCTCATCTCATACAACAGTTGCAACAAGCCCTGGCGGTATGGGGTGTCCAATAGATCACAGGCTGTTTGCAGGCGCGACCATTGAGGATCTTTCACCTGCTCAAGGCCGTCGTCCAGCCCGAATACGAGACGCCTCAGGATAGCCTGCATTGTCATTATCACTCCGTAATCCACCCGTGTTCAGGGTTACTACAGCGCAATCTTCTGGCCAGGCACAGGGGAAATGAAATACTTATTTCTGGTATTTCTTTAGCAACTTGACAGGAACTCAAAGCAATCCAATTATTGTGTGGCAACCGTCGTCCACAGCCGGTGATCGTGGAGCCCTCAGCGCTGTGAAGCGCTACCCTTTGAACGACTGCGCATTCTGAAAAGTCGACGGCGCCCTGCAGCGCTGAATGCTACTCAAACCAACCCAGACGGGCCTTTCCCGTCTGGGCAGGGTCTCGTCATATTCCCACCCGCTTGGCAATCGCAAGCCGCTTAGGCGCTTGTGTGCCCCACGTTACTCAGGAGTATTCACATGACCCCGTTGTTGTTTGGTATCTCCGGCTTAATCAACGCCGCAAAAATACACCTCAATAATCCTTTGGCTAAAAACAGAGACTGGTCAGACTACGAGTCGCCGGCTTTTGCCCGCCGGAGCGGCGTAAGCCTGGAGCAATGGTACAAAGCGAAGTTCAACGATAACCCTCCGCAGCGGTACCGGCTGCGAGGATCCCTGGATCAATTGATTTAACCCAACCTTCCCTCCTTGGTATTACCACCCAGACGGAGCAAGACTGTTCCTGTCTGGGTGTCCCTCACCGCATGAATGGAGAGTTGCTGACCGCACCGGTCCCAACTTCCTATAGGCGCTTCATGAATATTTTCTTTACGTAGTCATAGCTCTCCAATGTGTCGTCGCCGGCGTCCTGACTCTCGTACCAGAAAGCGGCATCGAATTCTGCCCAGAAGTCTTCAAAGCTCTCGAATTCCATGACGCTGCGCCCACCGAGAACATCATCAACTGCTTCTACCAGATATGAATTGCTAGCCTGGCTCATGTCTTCAGCCCTCATTTGACTGGTTTAATGAAACGTAAAACCACCACAGCTTTAGCTGACAAAAAGATGGCCACCGACTGGTGACCATCTTTATTTTTTGCTGCAGATATCCGATCAGGGACGAAGACCCCTCGGATGCAGCCATAGAGAATATTCGCCGCTTTCAGCTAATAATCGGAAGGCAACAACAAGGTCGTTACGCTGCGGTCTCCTTCAGTGATGACCCATAGCTTGGGCGATCCCTCTACCGGAATAACATAACTAGAGAACAACTGACCGTGCTCATCTAACGCCAGCAGGTTTGTTGCCTTGTCCTCGTCACAAAGATCTCCCCAATCCCCAGCCACGTGCCGCTGCAGGTACGGGTGCGGATTAACCAGACCTCGACACACAAGCTCATATACAGCGCGCGTCATGACTACTTTTCCAGCAGGGAATAAAACCGTGTCAGGCTCTTGCACTGAATGCGAAGGGGCACGCTGGCGATGGATCTCGCGCAGCTTAACGCGCCACTCAAGATTATTGCCGTCTGGCGTAATATCAAGAAAATGAAGCGGGCACCCATAATAGAACGGACCCATTTTCTCCGGAATTGATTTGTGACCCCAGAGGCCATCCGCACACGCAAGCAGCTCGCAGACTATGTAGGTGTAGACGTCGCCCACTGCGTTGTCGTCCACCACCCCGGCAATCTTCAGCTTCAGTCTCACCACCATCCACAGCTCGTTGCCCACCAGAGCATGCTGAAGCACCTTACGGTTACGAATATAGTTTCTATCAGGAGCCAGCAGCTCCTGAATCAAATCCATTCTATTGCGATATGAAAATAACCATCCCATGAAATGAATCCTCATGAAGTGGCCGGAGTCCCTTACCGGGAACCCCGGCAGGGTTTAGATCTATATGTCCTACGACGCCATGGCGCTGTAGTCACACCTATGCTTAAAAAGGATCAGATGACGATCCGTTGATTGTGGATCCACGTAACAACCCTTGGTCATATCAGTCCTTGCTCAGCAAACGACGCAGTTTCAGTGCCGGCAACGATGATGTGATCCAGAACGCGGATATCCACAGTCCGCATGGCTTCAACCAAACGCTGGGTCAGCCTTTTATCGGCCTCACTGGGTAAAGGAGAGCCACTGGGGTGATTGTGAGAAAAGATCACTGCGGCAGCGTTAACACGCAACGCTTCCTTGACCACCTCCCTTGGATACACCACAGCCTGATCAATCGTGCCCCGGAATAACTCGATACAAGTAATCAAGCGATGCTGGTTATCGAGAAACAGGGCTACGAATACTTCATGCTCATAGTTGACCATCTGGACCCAAAGGTAGTCTTTGACGGCTCCGGGGGTGGTGAAGGCTGTTCCGCGGTGGAACTTTTGCTGCATTGCAACCCGAGCAGCCTCGAATACCTGATCCATGGTTGCCGGGGCGTAATGTCCCTGGGAATTTTCTACCAACAATTGATTTGAAAGCATGCTGATTCTCCAAACAAAAAGAGGGGAGAATCACCACGCCCGTCGGGAGTGTGATTGCTCCCCGATGGGTATGAGTAACTTAACGGGACAAATGTCCCTGGTTCAGGCTGTGCCCCGCATTCAGGCGGCGTCTTGTTCCGTCTCGGCAGTGTTAGTCACAGACTTGGCCTGGTAGACCATCTCGCCGTTGATCTTGATCCAGCCTATGTAAAGCAGCCGACCTTTCAATGAAACCCCGGTCTGACCCTGCCTGGGTCCTTTTTGGAAGGTAAATATATCCGGCCAAATGTCACCAATCCGGAAACCAACCAGAACCTTCATTTCAGCATCCACTGCCTGCTGGCAAAGACGAATTTGCTTATCGGCCTCCTCCCCGACTACATTGCAGTCGAAATAGGTGTACTCAACGGCGTCAGCCGATCCTTTCAAAGCAGCGACGGTCACAGCCATGAAAGGTTTTCCCTTGCGCGGAGTCACCTCCCGCAGGCGATTGAGGTAACCGATACCAGTGGTGTGAAGGTCAAAGTATTTGGTTTCTGAGGTTTGAGTAGCGCTCATGGCAATTCTCCGATTTCTGAACGTGCTGAAAAGCGGAGACAGCTTTTCCCTTGCAGGGAAAGCATTCCCCGCAAGGTGGGTACCGCGGATTTGAGGTCAAGCGATAAAGCGTGATGAGACGAGCATTCAGCACCGGGTGCTGGCGGCTTTTCGGAATGCGCAGCCGCTCAAAGGAGGCGCTTCTCAGCGCTAAGGGCTCCACGATTACCGGGCGTGGACGACGGAATACATGAGTGATGATTGTCGAACAGCCAGAGGTTGTCAAGGTCGTGGCAGTCACACTGCGCTGGAAATGCTTTGCCTTCATTAGGCTCGAATGCGAAAGAAAACCGCTAGCTTTTGATAAAACGGCTGTTTTGGCCAAGAGGCAAAGATTGTATACCTGTCTAACATCAAGGCAGACGCGAACCCAGTGTTTGAAAGCCCCGTAAACCGATAGCGTCTTCTGCTTTATCTAGGTAAACGATGACACTGGCTCGCTGTCAACTCAGAACCACAATATGCGTGCTCATGTCGAAAACCAAAACTCCTCCTTCCGCAAACCCCTGCACGGCCGCAAGCGTATCGCTAGTCACCTTCTCTATGAGGGCAAGACGGCTTGTAGCATCCATGTTTGCAAATGATGGAATCGAAGTAGCAGCCCCTAATATTGAAATTTGTACAAATTTTTCAGGTTCAGGAATTCGGACAGGTAAAGTTATAGCGGCGACCTGCACATCTTTGAATTGGGTGCTGAATAATTGATGCAGCGTTTCTTCATTACCCAAAGAAAACGCGATATCCAAATCAGCAACTGGCACATCAAGATGCTTTGAAATTGAAGAAAACAGGATTTGGAATAAGGGCTGCTGGTTTAACGACTGCCATACGCTGACAACTACTTTACCACCGGAACGCAGTACCCGTCGCATTTCGAGCACAGCTGCAGGCTGGTCTGGGAAAAACTGAAACCCTTGTTGGCAGAAAATAATATCGAATTCGTTATCCGGAAGGTCGAGCTGCGTGGCATCCCCTGAGTGCCAGATGATGGCGGCCCCGTCCGGAATCTGTTGTTTGCTGCCGACCTTCAACATGTCTGGATTTATATCGACCGCAACAACGCGACCATCCTCCCCGGCCAGCGGCGCAACCTGCCTTGCCACACTACCCGTACCGCATGCCAGATCCAGAACATGGTCACCTGGCTGGGGGGAAACCAGGTCAAGCAGCACGCGTGCCCACGGATCTGCAATATTCCGGCTGAGATAGCGTTCGTATACCTCTGCGGGCCCCAGGTTTGGTTGAAATTGTCTATCCATCATCTGACTCCTCTACTGAATATTCAGCCCGGCCTTCAGGTTGGACTGAAGGCCGGGCTGCTTTAGCTTTATCGAAGCTGGTAGGAGATAACTAACGAACGCTGCGATAGGTGATGCCATTCGGATTTGGGCCAACCAAAAACGTGGCGATTACCTTTTCTTTCCTTACATCAATGGCGCTTACCGTATTATCCACGTTATTGGTGACGAACATAAAATCTCCGTCATCACTGGCCACCAGACCGTGCGCCCCTTTCCCCGTTACTATCGTACTCACAACTGTCCTGTTGTTTGTATCAATTACAGTAACACTATCATCTGGGTCGGCCGCATCGCCCTGGTTCGCGACATACATTTTAGCGTCTGATGCGGCGAATAGCTGGATAGGATTGCGTCCTACGCTAACACGATCAACCACTTCTCTCGTCTCGGTATCTATGATCGCAACCTTATTCTCATCCCGCAATGAAACATACACGTATTTACCATCCGGCGTGTAAGCCACCTGAACAGGAGCTTGGCCCACATGAATTCGTGCCGTTTCCTTGAGATTTTCCGTATCTATAACCGATACGCTATTATCAGTGACATTGGCGATATAGAGTTCAGCACCATCCGGGCTCAGGCGTAAGCCATGGGGATAGCTTCCAGTATCTACTTCTGCAGCAACGATTTCCAACTGCGTATCAACGACGGTCAAAAGATCATTATCCGTATTTGTGATGTAGGCATAGCGCCCGTCCTGGCTGGTAACGACATGGGCAGGATGGTTGCCTGAAGGCAGCGCCTTCAATACGTTTGCTGGCTGCTCAGACTCCAGTAGCAGTAGACCTTTATCACCAGCTTCCGTTTGGCCATGGCCACCATGATCGCCATGCTCTTTCGATCCAGATTTCGGGCTACCTACAGCGAGCAATATTTGCCCATCGGGGGATATCTGAACGTTATGGGGCGTGATGGAAATACTTGTAGTGCTCACAGCCCCGGTACGCAACTCAATTGCGCTAATGGAGCCGTCACCCTCATTGGCACTATAAACGACACCATCAGGCATGGGTGCCGCGTGGGCCGTACCAATGGAGAGGGCTAATGAAATTGAGACGAGGATAGGTCGAAGCTTGAGCATGATATAAATCTCCGGGCGGGCATGGAAGTGTCGATAACCTATGAAAACTATATTCGGTGACTGCTGACCATTAGATGACGGCTTGATTACCTTTTTGTCATCCCCCAAAGCAATACTCAATATGAAACGCCTTCTCATGGATTACAACGTTGTAATGAAAGAGCAATCTACCTGACAGGCGCTACGGGGTAATGTTGATACTGCAGGCCATGCCAGAATTCCCGTCAGGAGTGAAAAAATGAAATGCGACATTAAAACGATGTTGAAAGCCGGTCTTTGGCTAGCAGCTCTGGTTACTGGGGTTTATGTGGTTTTCCCTAGCTCCCGCGAATGGCTTATGGGGGTAAGCCCGTTTTTATTCTTGCTGCTTTGCCCGTTGATGATGTTGTTCATGATGAAAAGCATGCAATCCTGTCATACGGATAGTGAAAAAAAACGAAGCAACTCATTCTTATAATCCTGCGCAGGATGAACAGTTAAAAAGAAAGATTGAATTTTGAAAAAACCTCTTGATGCTTAAATAGCCACAAATATCGTGGAGCAATGAGCAAGCTTCAACCTGTTAATAAAAGATTTATTTTTTGTCATCGAGCCCGTGAAGTGAAAATCAAACGCATAGTCTTATCAGCTGTGATATTGATGCTGGCATACTTGCCAAACATCACCGTTGCACAGGAGAATCAAGCTCTCCCCATTGTCTCGAATACATCATCGTTGCCAGTAAACTCGGCAAGCAGTGACATTTTTGACTCATTCAAAGGCTGGTTTGGCGGCGCAAAGGCCGTCCCAGCAGCTCTACTGCCACCGGACGAGGCCTTCAAAGTATCTTTGACTGCCAGTAGTCCTGACTCGTTGATAGCTACGTTCATTGCGGCAGATGGCTATTATCTTTATCGCGATGAGATAGAGTTCAGTCTTCAGTCTACCGATGGCGTAATCGAAAATGTCGAGCTTCCCCCTAGCGAGCTGAAAGACGACCCCATTTTCGGTCGTGTACAGGTTTATTATGGTGCCATTCAGGTACCTATCACGCTCAGTTTTTCTCCTGGTTCGAAGCCAGATGTGCTGACCCTGGATACTACCTACCAAGGATGTAACGATCCGGTGGGTGTGTGCTATCCACCTACGCAAAAATCCTTGTCCGTTTCGCTCGATTTGCTAGCTCTACCAAACCTCGAAGCCAGCCGGTATAACAATGCGCCAAAGTCCACAAACGCTGGACTATCAGAAAGTTCACTCGTTCGGGAGCTGTTCGGGCAAGGTAATACCTGGGCATTGATCGCTGCGTTTTTTGGATTTGGTTTGGTTCTAGCGTTTACACCCTGCATGCTGCCCATGATCCCGATACTTTCGGGGCTGATCGCAGGACAGAGCCCTGCGTTAAGTCGTAGACATGCTTTCGGTCTGTCGCTGGTTTATGTTCTGGCCATGGCATTGACATACGCCCTGGCTGGGGTCGCTGCTGGTCTAGCTGGAACGATGCTGACGGCGTACCTGCAGAATCCATGGGTCCTGGGCAGCTTTGCAGGAGTTTTTGTACTTCTTGCCTTCTCCATGTTCGGGTTTTACCAGCTTCAGATGCCGTCTTTCATTCAGAGCAAACTCTCCGGGTTGGCGAACCGAACAGCGGGCGGCAAGACAGTCAGCGTGGGTCTGATGGGAGCACTATCCGCGATCATTGTGGGCCCCTGTGTCGCCGCCCCGCTGGCTGGCGCTTTGCTGTATATAGGCCAGACAGGAGATGTAGTTCTAGGCGGCGTGTCGCTTTTCTCCATGGCCATAGGTATGGGTATCCCTTTGTTGGTCTTTGGTACTACAGCTGGAACGTTGCTGCCAAAAGCCGGCCCATGGATGTCATCAGTCCAGCGTTTTTTTGGCGTAACTCTGCTCGCCGTTGCTATTTATATGATCTCCCCGATCATACCTTCGGTGATTCACATGGGACTATGGGCTGCTCTGCTCATTGTCTCCGCAATGTATTTGAAAGCACTGGACCCTCTTCCTGACAACGCCTCTGGTTTAAGACGCTTCGGCAAGGGAGTTGGCGTCATAACCTTGGTATACGGCCTGGCTCTGTTGATCGGCGTTCTCTCGGGTGGGCGAGACATCCTGCAGCCGCTGGATGGCTTTGGAGGTAAATACGCCTCGGAGGCGAGCTCCTCGACCGAACTGCAATTTGAAAGGGTTACCAGTCTCGCTGAGCTTGAATCTCAAATCCAGGCGGCTGAAGGGCGCTACGTCATGCTCGATTTCTGGGCGGACTGGTGTGTCTCCTGCCATGAGATGGAGCGCTTTACCTTGAGTGATGAGCGGGTCAAAGCACGCCTCAAGGATGTATTGCTGTTGAAAGCAGATGTGACCGCCAATAATGCGGATGACCAGGCATTACTAA
>JASJKW010000413.1:0-13648 GCA_037621305.1 Pseudomonas sp. | reverse complement strand
GCCATCCTCTCGCGCACGTCCTTGAGCTTGTGCTCGGCCAGGCTGCTGGCTTCCTCGCAATGGGTGCCATCCTCCAGCCGCAGCAGCTCGGCGATCTCATCCAGGCTGAAGCCCAACCGCTGTGCTGATTTCACGAAGCGCACCCGCGTTACATCCGTCTCGCCATAGCGGCGAATGCTGCCGTAAGGCTTGTCCGGTTCCGGGAGCAAGCCCTTGCGCTGATAGAACCGGATGGTCTCCACATTGACCCCGGCCGTCCTGGCGAAAACGCCAATGGTCAGGTTCTCCAAATTGTTTTCCATATCGCTTGACTCCGTACATAACTACGGAAGTAAGCTTAAGCTATCCAATTCAGATTCGAAAGGACAAACGTATGTCTGAACCTCAAAACGGGCGCGGCGCGCTCTTCACTGGCGGGCTGGCCGCCATCCTCGCCTCGGCTTGCTGCCTCGGGCCGCTGGTTCTGATCGCCTTGGGGTTCAGCGGCGCTTGGATCGGCAACTTGACGGTGTTGGAACCCTATCGCCCCATCTTTATCGGCGTGGCGCTGGTGGCGTTGTTCTTCGCCTGGCGGCGCATCTACCGGCCGTCAGCCGCCTGCAAACCGGGTGAGGTTTGCGCGATTCCCCAAGTGCGAGCTACTTACAAGCTCATTTTCTGGGGCGTGGCCGTGCTGGTTTTGGTCGCGCTCGGATTTCCCTACGTCGTGCCATTTTTCTATTGATCACAGGAGTTCACCATGAAAAAGCTGCTTTCCGCCCTTGCCCTCGCTGCCGTTGTTGCCCCCGTGTGGGCCGCCACCCAGACCGTTACGCTGTCCGTACCGGGCATGACCTGCTCGGCCTGTCCGATCACTGTCAAGAAGGCGATTTCCAAGGTCGATGGCGTCAGTAAAGTTGACGTGACCTTCGAGACGCGCGAAGCGGTGGTCACCTTCGATGATGCCAAGACCAGCGTGCAGAAACTGACCAAGGCTACCGAGGATGCGGGCTACCCATCATCAGTCAAGAACTGATCATGAAAGACCCGAAGACACTGCTGCGGGTCAGCATCATTGGCACAACCCTCGTGGCGCTGTGTTGCTTCACCCCTGTTCTGGTCATTTTGCTCGGTGTGGTCGGCTTGTCCGCGCTGACCGGCTATCTGGACTATGTGCTGCTGCCTGCGCTGGCGATTTTCATCGGCTTGACCATCTACGCCATCCAACGAAAACGCCAAGCCGATGCCTGCTGCACCCCGAAATTCAATGGAGTAAAAAAATGACCGAAATCACCGTGAATGGCATGACCTGCACATCCTGCGCCACCCATGTCAAAGATGCTTTGGAAAAGATTCCCGGCGTGAATGCCGCTGTGGTGTCCTATCCAGAAAGCCGCGCGCAAGTCATGGCAGACACCGCCGTGAGCCACAACCAACTGCTGGCCGCCATCGCCGCATTGGGTTATCAAGGCTCGATCCGGGTTGGTGATTTCAAAGATGAACCAAAAATCCGTGATGCACTTGAGGGCGCCGGTTTGCATATCGCCATCATTGGCAGCGGCGGGGCCGCGATGGCGGCGGCGCTGAAGGCCGTCGAGCAAGGCGCGACGGTCACGCTGATCGAACGCGGCACCATCGGCGGCACCTGCGTCAATATCGGCTGTGTGCCGTCCAAGATCATGATCCGCGCTGCCCATATTGCCCATCTGCGCCGGGAAAGTCCGTTCGACGGCGGTATTGCGGCAACTGTGCCTGCGATTGACCGCAGCAAACTGCTGGCCCAGCAGCAGGCCCGTGTCGATGAACTGCGGCACGCCAAATACGAAGGCATCCTGGACGGCAATCCAGCCATCACCGTTTTGCACGGTGAAGCGCGTTTCAAGGACGACCAGAGCCTGGTCGTCCGTTTGAACGAGGGTGGCGAGCGCGAGGTAACGTTCGACCGCTGCCTGGTCGCCACCGGTGCCAGTCCGGCCGTGCCGCCGATTCCGGGCCTGAAAGAGTCACCCTACTGGACTTCCACCGAAGCGCTTGTCAGCGACACCATTCCCGCACGCCTGGCCGTGATCGGTTCGTCGGTGGTGGCGTTGGAACTGGCGCAAGCCTTTGCCCGGCTCGGCAGCCAGGTCACGATCCTGGCACGCAGCACCTTGTTCTTCCGGGAAGACCCGGCCATCGGCGAGGCCGTGACAGCCGCTTTCCGCGCCGAGGGCATCGAGGTGCTGGAGCACACGCAAGCCAGCCAGGTCGCCCATGTGAACGGCGAATTCGTGCTGACCACCGGACACGGTGAATTGCGCGCTGACAAGTTGCTGGTTGCCACCGGTCGGGCACCGAATACGCGCAGCCTCGCGCTGGACGCGGCGGGGGTCACTGTCAATGCGCAAGGGGCCATCGTTATCGACCAAGGCATGCGCACGAGCAACCCGAACATCTACGCGGCCGGCGACTGCACCGACCAGCCGCAGTTCGTCTACGTGGCAGCGGCCGCCGGCACCCGTGCCGCGATCAACATGACCGGCGGCGACGCAGCCCTCAATCTGACCGCGATGCCGGCAGTGGTGTTCACCGACCCGCAAGTCGCCACCGTGGGCTACAGCGAGGCGGAAGCGCACCACGATGGCATCGAGACCGACAGTCGCACGCTGACACTCGACAACGTTCCGCGAGCGCTTGCCAACTTCGACACACGCGGCTTCATCAAGCTGGTCATCGAGGAAGGTAGCGGACGGCTCATCGGCGTGCAGGCGGTGGCCCCGGACGCGGGCGAACTGATCCAGACGGCGGTGCTCGCCATCCGCAACCGCATGACGGTGCAGGAACTGGCCGACCAGTTGTTCCCCTACCTGACAATGGTCGAGGGGTTGAAGCTTGCGGCGCAGACCTTCAACAAGGACGTGAAGCAGCTTTCCTGCTGCGCTGGATAAAAAAAGGAGGTTTTCAATGAGCGCCTACACCGTGTCCCGGCTGGCCCTTGATGCCGGGGTGAGCGTGCATATCGTGCGCGACTACCTGCTGCGCGGATTGCTGCGTCCGGTGGCGTGCACCCCGGGCGGCTATGGCCTGTTCGATGATGCCGCCTTGCAACGGCTGTGCTTCGTGCGGGCGGCCTTCGAGGCGGGCATCGGCCTGGACGCGCTGGCGCGGCTGTGCCGGGCGCTGGATGCTGCGGACGGCGATGAAGCGGCCGCGCAGCTTGCCGTTCTGCGCCAGTTCGTCGAGCGTCGGCGCGAAGCGTTGGCCGATCTGGAGGTGCAGTTGGCCACCATGCCGACCGAGCCGGCACAGCACGCGGAGAGTCTGCCATGAACAGCCCCGAGCGCTTGCCGTCCGAGACGCACAAACCGATCACCGGCTACCTGTGGGGCGCGCTGGCCGTGCTCACCTGTCCCTGCCATTTGCCGATTCTCGCCATTGTGCTGGCCGGCACGACGGCCGGCGCGTTCATCGGAGAGTACTGGGGTATCGCAGCCCTCACGCTGACCGGTTTGTTCGTCCTGTCTGTGACACGACTGCTGCGGGCCTTCAAAGATCGATCATGAGCGCTTCCCATTGAGACAAACCACGCTGTCGCTACGTTGCCTCATGCCGGCATCAAATTCGGCTGAGTAGCTTCTCGCCATCTGGACGTAGCTCACCCTTGGGTGAAACATGCCGATACAGGGTCTGCCGCGTGACGCCAAGTTCCTGGCACAGGTCGCCGACCTTGGTCTCTGGCTGACCCATTGCCGCCATCGCCAGCCGCAGCTTGGCGGCGGTCATCTTGAACGGCCGGCCGCCTTTCCGCCCGCGCGCGCGGGCCGAGGCTAGGCCGGCAATCGTGCGCTCCGCGATCAACTCGCGCTCGAACTCGGCCAGGGCGGCGAAGATGCCAAAGACCAGCTTGCCGGCGGCGGTCGTGGTGTCGATGGCCGCGCCGTGCCCGGTTAATACCTTCAAGCCGATGCCGCGCCCAGTCAGGTCGTGCACGGTGTTGATGAGATGTCGCAGGTCGCGTCCGAGCCGATCCAGTTTCCACACGACCAGTGTGTCGCCAGTTCGCAACGCCTTCAGGCAGCTCGTCAAGCCGGGCCGATCCTCGCGCATGCCGGATGCCTGGTCCTCGTAAAGATGTACTGGATCGACCCCGGCGGCAATCAGCGCGTCGCGCTGCAAATCGGTAGCCTGGGAGCCGTCCGCCTTCGATACCCGCATGTAGCCTATCAGCATGTCGTACCTGTCACATATACGTTCGATTATGTGACAGTGTGAGCCAGAAAGTTCTCGCCGTCAAAAACTGTCACTTAACCCGTCATTTAGTCTAAGACCTGCAAACGGCCATTCAGGCTCGTAATGTGACAAAAACTCCGGCGGGATGCCCTCCTTGGTGAACGTGGCGCGCAACCGTTCCAGGGATTCGGGGTCGCGTCGCCCGTAGGACGCCAGTGTGAACAGCAAGCGGGCCGTCTCCGGGTTGTGTCGCGCTTCAATGATGGCCTCATCGATGGCCTGGGCTGCTCGTTGCCAGTGGTTGATGGGTTCCGGCTTCGGCACCTTCGCCGGCAGGCCGTTGGTGAAACCAGTGTGCGGCTCCGTCTGAAACAGCGCGGCCTGTTCCCCGCGCGGGATCAGCGCCTTTGACTCGATCAGCGTGATGGCGGTGGCCGCCGCCTCCAGCATCTGCCACTGCACCGCCGGGGCCAGAATCTCGTAGGGACGCCACAGACTCTGCCCGGCGCGCAGCGGATGGCCGCAGCGCTCCCAGACATGGCGGATGCTCGCCGAGCAACTGCCGCAGTGCGAGAGCGGCGTGTTCAGCTCATCAAGCAGGGTGCGCAGCAGCCGGAACGACAAGCCGGCGTGGACACGCCGACGCGGCAGCTCCACAAAACCCGTCGTCAGCGCCTGCCAGGTGCGCCGGTCCATGCAGGCGATTGCGTCATCGGCAGGGCGCGGCGCAGCATCGGCGATTTCCCACTGAAGATACCGGCCGGGCATGCCCCAGTAGGACTCCAGCCAGCAGCCATGCTGCGGGCAGCTCAGCATCAAGGGGAGCTGCCAGACGAGTAGCACAGCTTGATTCGTTGGATCGTTCAGACACTGCGGACACGCCCGGCGAATCGTCTGGCTCGGTAGCCAGGCACGCCAGCGAGTGATGGACCGCACCTTGCGGGTGCGCTTGGGCAGGAGCACCGCGCATTGGAATGTATAGGTTTCCAAGGCTGCTGGTACCGAATCGTCGAGACTGTCGAGCAGCCACGGCACCCAGCCTGCAAGACTCATGCTGCGCAACCGCTCCAGCTCGACGCCACTGCGCTGGCAGAGCGCCGTCAGCAACGACAAGGATGGTGCGGTATCCAGGTCATCAAGTTGGCTGTGACCAAGATCGTGGGCCAGCAGCTCGTGCACGTCCATCTGGTAGCAGGCGGCGACCCGGTTGAGCCATGAGGACAGGGCTTCGCCTTCCTTGGGTGCCGGATGCAGCGGCCAGCGCGGCGCGGACTTCACATCAGTTCCCGCTCGAACTGTCGCCGCCGCTCACTGGGGCCGATGTAGTCGGCCATGCTGAGCGTGCGGTGGTTGATCGCTTCCTCGCCACTCTCCACGGCGGCGACGGCCGCCGCCACCAGCAGATGTGCAAGCTCGCCGATGGTGCCTTCGCTCCGGGTGAGCAGGTAGCGGGCCATGTCCAGCGTGGCAATCGGGGATGGCCGCCGTAGCGGGAGTGACGCCGCGAAGCTGGCCAGCAGCGAGCAGCAGTCCTCATTGGCCTCCCACGGCGGCAGCAGCATCGGCTCGAAGCGGTTTTCCAACTGATCGTCCGAACGGATGGCCAGGTACGCCTCGCGCGTGCCGACCCCGACCAGGGGGATACGCAGCTCGTTGCCGAGGAAGCGCAGCAGGTTGAGGAACTCGCGCCGGTTAACGCTGTTGCCAGCCAGTACATTGTGCAGTTCGTCGATCACCAGCATGCGCACGCCGACCTTGCGCAGCAGGGCCAGCGCCAGTTGCTCCATTTCCGGCAGCCGTGGGCGCGGGCGCAGCGGCGCGCCCATCGCAGCCAGCAGCGCGACATAGAAGCGGATCACCGATGGCTCTGACGGCATCTGCACGACCAGCACCGGGATATGTTCTTGGTCAGCGTCGGTGCCGACCGGGTGCGCCCGCCGGAATTTCTCGACGATCATCGACTTGCCGTTGTTGGTGGGGCCGACCAGCAGCAGGTTTGGCATGCGTTGCTTGTTCGGCCACGCATACAGAGTTTCCAGCCGGTTCAGCGCCTCGACCGCGCGCGGGTAGCCGATCCAGCGGTCGGCGCGAATGCGCTGGATGCGCTCGTCTGCCGGCAGCCTGGCCAAACCCTGTGCCGCTGGCAGCAGGTGGGACAGGTCAATGACGGGATATTCGTCCACGGCTACCACTCCTCGATCTGATCGAACGGTTTGGCCGGCGGCAGGTTGTCTGCCTGCGGGTCAGCCATGTCCACATCCGGCGGTATGGGCTTGGCCGGTGGCTCCGACGTCTTGAGGTGCTGGCGGCGATCAGCGTCGCGCCGCGCCTTGCGCGTGGCCTTCTGGGCGGTGGTCACGATCTCGCGCATCTGCCCGATCATGCGGAACAGCGCCGACTCGTCCACCTGCTCGCGCCCGAGCTGACGCAATTTGGCCAGCGCCTGGCGTTGTTCCCAGAGGGTGACGGCCGGATGGGACAAGGTGCGGTAGTGGATCTCCAGATAGTGCTGACCTTCCGGTTCCAGTACCCAGATGCGGCTGATGTCGCGCGGATCGCGCCGGATCAGGAAGGCGGGCAAGCGCTCGCGCCGGGCAATCCACGGCTTGAGGGCGTCGGCGTAGTAGTGGATGTGGTCGATGACAAAGCCGGTGCGGGTCAGGGTGCGGCGGATCACCGGCAGGAAATCGACCAAAAACGCGGTGGGGCGGGTAACGACGGCCGGGACGCCAACGCGCTCCACGGCCTCGGCCCAGCGCGCGGCCGGCGGCTGGAGCAGGCCGTTGTGCACGGAGCCGTGATAGGTGCCTACCGCCAACGCGAGCCAGCGCTCCAGCTCGCGCAGCGTCAGGGTGGCCATCTTCTCGGAATCGTACTCGCCGCGCTGGCCGGGATTGGAGAAGGTCGTCCCCGGTAATTCGTCGTGGATCATCTGCATCGCCGTGCCGATGATCCGTTCCACGATGCCGCCGTAGTGCGGCTGGCCTGGTGGGCGATAGTCCAGCCGGATGCCATGCTGTTCGCAGCCACGGCGCAGCGCTTCGCTTTTGAACTCGGCCGCGTTGTCCAGATAGAGCAGCCTGGGCTTGCCGCTCATCGGCCAGTCCATTTCCACATTCAGCCCTTCCAGCCAGGGCCGCTTGTCGCAGGCGGCATGCGCGAGGCATAGGCCGACCGAGACGGCGGACGGCGCTTCCAGCGTGACCACCATGCCGAGTACGCAGCGCGTGAACACGTCGATGGCGAGGGTCAAATATGGGCGGCCAATCGGTTGCCGGTCGCGCTCGTCGACCACGATCAGGTCGATGACGGTGTGGTCGATCTGCACCTGTTCCAGCGGCATGGTGACTTCGGGCGGAATGCCACCCGCGCCTTGCAAGGGACGGGCAGCGTCCTGCCCGCCCCGGCTGCGGGCTATTTTCGCCGGGTGTAGTCCGGCAATCCGCTGGGCCACGGTGTTGCGCGCCGGCACCGGCAGCTTCTGGGTTTTGCACGCCTGCGCGACTTCGCGGTGGAACGCCGCCAGGCTGCGTTTCTGCTTGGTCAGGAAGCGCTTTTGCAGCAGCTCGCGGATGATGCGCTCGACCGGTTCCGGCAAGCGCCCCTTGCCTTTGCCGCCGCCGGATCGGCCGGGCGTCAGGTCTGTTACCAGGCCAGTACCCTGCCGGGCGCGACGGATCAGGACATATACCTGTCGCCGGGACAGGCCCAGCGCTTGGGCTGCCTCATCGGCGGCTTCATGCCCGACCACCTCAAGCGCTGCCAGTGGCCCGATGATTTCCGTCCGGTGCCGGGCTTGCGCCCATGCCTCGTCGGGCAGGGTGGCCACGCCTTGCGCGGCAATCGGTGGAGTGTCTGATGTCATGCCCAAACCTCGCTTTGGTGCACACGAGTATTGAGCATAGTCGAGATTGGTGCAGACGACTCCTGATATTGGGCTGTCAGGAGCCGTATGCACACCAGGCGTTACATCCAGTCAGATGGTGCGGTCGTCTTCTGAAAACGACAAATGGGTCAGAGTCGTAATGTGACAAAAGAGTGTGCAACGTAAAGAAGATGATCACAGAAAATCGATCATCAAGTGTGGCTGCCAAAGCAGCAGTACGGATTCGCCGGGTGGATAGCGATACATCGTACCTAGTAGACCCAGCTCTCGCAGGAGGCCTGTCTATCGCCGTTACCGCATCATCGCTCCAAATGCAGGGCGATGATGCGGCTATAAAAATAATGGTTGGGTTTTTGGCCCGAGAATTAATCGGAATTACAATTCAGTTCCCATGCGGTGTTGTTCAGGTAAATTCCTCCAGCGTCGCTAGGTGCGATTACAATGCTCTGCTTCTCAAGCATACTTGAACGTATAAGCTCTTTTAGCGATTATCTGGCGTGGCCAGAGTGCCTCCATTATCGTTCTTGCTGTTTTTTTGCTTATCCTCTTGTGTCATTTGCTCACGGGCATCTCTTCGTTCTTTGTTTTGCTCACGCAGATTCTCTACCATCTCTCTGTAACGCATGCTGCCATCTTCTGCATGGACCACTGAAGAAACATTCAGCGCGAATAAAAACATAAAAATTGTTGCAAAGGTTCTCATAGCTTCACCTCACATCATCAATTGGATTATGAAACTCGTTAGTAGGATACATGGCGTCGCCTTTCCTGCCGGTTACGCTGTGATTACAAATATGTCATGGGAAAATGGATTGACGAGGGCTTGTATTACATAAATGTAATGCCTGTTTCACTTTTGTGACAGGAAGGATATGCCATCATCTACTTTATATATTTCTTATAGGTAGGGTAGAAATGAATATCCAAACAAGAATTGCAGCAACTTCTATTATGCTGGCTTCCTCATTTGCAATGGCAGAGGGTAGTGCTGATAAAGTTTATGGATCTATGATTAAGGAAAATGAAAATCGATGGAGAGAGTATGCACTATCGATTGACGAAGATCCGCCTGAAACCGTCCATTACCGCTATGGGATGGACATAGATGTTGAGCGTGTTATACATATCACATCAACACGCATTGGCTGCGGTGTAATGCCTGCCCAGATGACGTACAAGGATTCCAACGGGAATCTGAACATACTTGAGTATCGAGCCTCTGGCACGAAGTGCCCAGGGCAGGGAGGATGATTTTCATTTTTCCATTTATGCGACTTGGTTTTGGACACGCAGTTGTCGTGACGACCAAGTGCTGATAGCGAGTTTCATGCTTATAGCTTGGCGGCTGCAATAGCTGAGTGTCCCTGCCCTCCAGCAAGGTGTTGCACACAGTTATTGCGGCCGCCGCTCACCAGGCTACCTATTAATCTGTCAAAGCAGCTCTAATCCAAAGCGTCGTGCCACAAACGTAAACACGATCAAGCATACGCACGTTGCTAATACATAACCCATGAGGGCCAGCCAGAAGCTGAATCGTGACATGAGAGCGGGAAAAACAAGCATCGCTGGCAGCGTCGGGATCACATACCAAAAGGTGTACCAAGCGTGATTGGCAATTTTCTGGTCTGGCTGCTGCTCAACATGCAGCCAAATTAAGGTCAGCACAGTGATCATTGGAAGCGCTGCGATTAGACCATCGATACGATCACTGTACTTTGCCGCTACAGACACCAGAACCACCATGAGCGCAGTGATCAAGTATTTAGTGAGTATCCAAGTCATAGGGTAATCCCCCCAAAAAACCACGGTGCTCATAAGTAGAATTTTCCGTAAGCTACACGCAGGGAGATTCTGCATGAGAACATCACGTTTTACCCACAGCCAGATACTGGCCGTCCTGAAGCAGGCCGAGAACGGGGTTCCGGTGCCTGAGCTGTGCCGTGAGCACGGCATCAGCAGTGCGACCTTTTACAAGTGGCGATCCAGGTTTGGTGGCATGAATGCATCCATGATGGCCCGACTCAAGGAGCTTGAGGACAAGAACCGGCGCCTGAAGAAGATGTATGCCGAGGAGCGGCTCAAGGCCGAGATACTCAAGGAAGCCATTGAAAAAAGTGGTGAAGCCGTCTCGCCGCCGTGAGATGGCGCAAAAGGCCGTCGCAGACAAAGCGGTCAGTATCCGGCTGGCGTGTTGCCTGTTCGGAATCAGTGAGACCTGCTACCGATACCAGGCCAGGCCAGGCCAGGCCAGGCCAGGCTGAGCGGCGAGAATGCCTTGAACGCCGACTGGCTGCTGCGTCTGACCGAGAATCAGCGCAACTGGGGCTTTGGTCTGTGCTTCCTGTATTTGCGTAATGTGGAGCGCTTTGGCTGGAACCACAAACGCGTCTACCGCATTTACCGGGAGCTGGAGTTGAATCTACGGATCAAACCCAGGAAACGGCTTATGCGTGAGAAGCCTGAGCCTCTGGCTGTGCCCGCCACGGTCAATGAGTGTTGGTCAATGGACTTCATGCATGATCAGCTTGGTGATGGGCGCAGTTACCGCCTGTTCAATGTGCTGGATGACTTCAACAGCGAAGGGCTGGGTATCGAAGTGGATCTGTCGCTGCCCGCAGACCGGGTCATCAGGTCACTGGATCAAATCATTGAGTGGCGGGGCAAGCCGACCACCATTCGCTGTGACAACGGCCCTGAATATATCAGCGGCAAGCTGGCTACCTGGGCTGAAAGGCGTGGCATCCGTCTGAGCTTTATCCAGCCGGGCAAGCCACAACAGAACGCCTACATCGAACGCTACAATCGTACAGTACGCTATGACTGGCTATCGCATTACCTGTTCGACTCGATTGAGCAGGTTCAGGATTTCGCTACACGCTGGCTCTGGACATACAATAACGAACGGCCAAACATGGCCCTGGGTGTTATCACGCCACGACAGAAGTTGGCCATGGTGGCCTGACTCTACTTCTGAGCCCGTTGGAAATGGGGAGATTGCCCAGCAGGTGAGACAGCTTGCGGTTTTTTGCTAGAGGCTGATGTTTCAGAACATGGCGCAACTAGGAATAGGCCTTCTGACCGGTTTCCTTTATTCAGTGTCCATATGTTTTCGCATCACCACACTCTCTCGACCGGGACTCCACTTCCAAGGTGGTATGGTTGATAGAGAATTCGTTATTTAGCATGTTTTTCACGTCATTTTTTATCGCTTCACTTCGATTAGTTAGTGTACCTTCAATCACAATATGGGCCTCAAGCGATGTCCGGTGCTCATCTATAGGCCATATGTGCAGGTGGTGCATGCCACAGACACCTGGAATGGCTAATGATCTGGATATTATTTCTTGAGGGTTTATATCTTTTGGTGTGGCAGACATGAGTATGCGTATTGCACCACCTATTTCTTTGAACGCTTGCCATAATATATATCCAGCTATCATTAGCGTTATCAGTGGGTCTACGATCACCCAGTCATACAAGATTATCAAGGTGCCTGCAATGATGACGGCGATGGATCCCAATGCATCGGACACGTTGTGTAAAAAGGCCGCCCGAATGTTTATGCTGGACTTTGATAACGAATAGGTCAGCATGGCCGTTATCGTATCAACAACTAAAGCGAAAGCTGCGATAATCACCACTGCCCACCCTTGGACGGGCTGAGGTTCTATGAAGCGAAATACTGCTTCGTAAATCAGGTAAAGACCGATCACTATCAGAGTGGTGTAGTTTATTAGCGCGGCTATCAGCTCAGCTCGGACGTAACCGAATGTCCATTCTTCATTTGCTGGGCGCCGAGCAATTCGCCTGGCGATGTAAGCGATGGCCATAGAGATGGCGTCGCTTAGGTTATGAATTGCATCGGCAACCAGCGAGAGGCTTCCTGACAATATCCCCCCCGCTATCTGGACCAAGGTTAAGGCAAGATTAACGGCGATAGCCCACCAGACGCGTTTATCACCAGCCTGATCATTAGGTAGGTGTTGATGTGCCACGTTGCCTCCGGTCACTAGTGAAAACGTCGATTTTGTATCGGTTGTTTCGCATTTGTGGGTGTGCCCTATTATCTTGCCGTGTCGAACTCGACGTTATGTCGTAGCCTCTTCAACTGCTTGGTACTTTCGATCGTTTCGGTGGAACATTGAGTACAAGATAGGCAAAACGAACAATGTCAGAAGTGTCGACGAAATGATCCCGCCTATCACAACCGTCGCTAGCGGTCTCTGGACCTCGGCACCGGTTCCCGTGTTGAGTGCCATTGGAACGAATCCGAGACTTGCTACCAACGCGGTCATCAAGACCGGTCGCAAGCGAACCAGGGCGCCTTCCACAACCGCAGTGATGAGATCGCCTTGTTCCCGCCACAGGTCGCGAATGAAGGCCACCATGACTAAACCATTAAGAACCGCCACGCCCGAAAGCGCAATAAAGCCAACGCCTGCCGAGATCGACAGCGGCATGCCCCGTAACCACAGGGACAACACCCCGCCAGTGAGCGCAAGCGGTACGCCGGTGAAAATGATCAAGGCGTCTTTCAACGAGCCGAACGCCATGATTAGAAGACCAATGATGATCGCCAGCGTGATCGGTACCACAATGGCGAGGCGCGCGCTTGCCGATTGCAGTTGCTCAAAGGTACCGCCGTAATCCAGCCAATAGCCATCCGGCAGATCTACTTCCTGTGCAATGCGTGCCTGTACCTCCTCGACGAAGCCACCCAAGTCACGATCCCGAACGTTGGCGGTTACCACCACTCGGCGCTTGCCGTTTTCCCGGCTGATCTGGTTGGGCGCTGGGGCTATTTCCAGTTCTGCGACTTCCGACAGCGGCACATAGCCGCCATCCGGTAAGGGAACAGGTAGGGAAGCCAAACTATCAATGTCCTGCCTGACGATTTCCGGCAGGCGTACCACCAACTCAAAGCGTCGGTCGCCCTCGTAGATCAACCCGGCGTTTTCACCGCCGATTCCGGTAGCCACCAGTGCTTGCAAATCTTCAACGTTCAGACCGTAGCGCGCCAGCACCATGCGTTTTGGATGAACCGACAGCATGGGCAGTCCTGTGACCTGTTCAACCTGAATATCCGCCGCACCCTCGATGGTTTCGAGCACTTCTTGAACTTCCATTGCCGAAGCCAGCAATTGATCCATGTCATCGCCGAACACCTTGATCCCGAGATCGGCCCGTACCCCCGAGATCAATTCGTTGAAGCGCATTTCGATAGGCTGGGTAAACTCGTAGTTGTTGCCCGGGAGTAGGGTCACAGCCGCCTCCATTTCCGCTACTAACTCCTCCTTGGTTTTGCCCGGATCAGGCCACTGATCGCGAGACTTGAGGATGACAAAATTATCCGCGACGCTGGGCGGCATGGGGTCGGTGGCCACTTCTGGCGTGCCGATCTTGGCGAACACCTTGTCTACTTCCGGAAACGCCTTCAATCGCTCTTCCAGCTGCGACTGCATCTTGATGGATTGCTCCAGTCCCGTGCCAGGAATGCGCAGGGCGTGCAGAGCAACATCCCCCTCATCTAATTGTGGAATGAATTCCGAACCCAAAGTGGTCGCAAGCCATATA
>JASJKW010000412.1:0-4132 GCA_037621305.1 Pseudomonas sp. | reverse complement strand
CACGTCCACCCGCTGCGGCACCTTGATGCCGGCGAGCTGCTCCACCGCCAGTACATAGGGCAGGTTGTTCATCACCCCGCCCAGATAGTCGATGCGGTCGGTGTAGGGGATGAAACTGTGCCAGCTCTGGCGCTCGGCCATTTTCTCCGCGCCACGGTGGTGGTAACCAATATCCGGTACGCAATCGACGATCTCTTCACCATCGAGTTGCAGGATGATACGGAAGGCACCGTGGGCCGAAGGGTGGTTGGGACCGAGGTTGAGGAACATGAAGTCCTCGTGCTCACCACCCCGCTTCATGCCCCAGTCCTCCGGTTTGAAACGCAGCGCTTCCTGTTCGGCGTCCTGACGGGCAGCGGTGAGCGCAAAGGGATCGAACTCGGTGGCCCGCGCCGGATAGTCCTTGCGCAGCGGGTGGCCTTCCCAGGTTGTAGGCATCAGCAAGCGAGTCAGGCGCGGGTGACCTTCGAAGTTGATGCCGTACATGTCCCAGACTTCACGCTCGTACCAGTCGGCATTCGGCCAGACGCTGGCGATGGTGGGCACATTAAGGTCATTTTCTTTCAGCGCGACCTTGATCATCACATCACTGTTACGCTCCAGCGACATGAGATGGTAGAACACAGTGAAATCTGCCCCGGCCGGAAGGCCCTGGCGGTGCGTGCGCAAACGCTCATCCACGCCATGCAGGTCATAGAGCATGACGTAGGGCTGTGGCAGCTGACGCAAAAAGCGCAGTATCTCCAGCAATTGTTCGCGCTTGACCCAGATCACCGGCATGCTGGTGAGTGTGGGCTGAAGGGTAAAGCTCTCGGCTCCGAACTGGGCATTCAGCTCTGCGACAACCCGCTGGTCATCGGCCTTGTAGGGCGGAATATGTAACGCCTGATTTGCAGTCATTATATGAGTCGCTATCGTCAACGGTGAGTACGGCGGCGGTGTGGGCTGGTGGCCGGTTCACACGTCGTCGGGACTGCGCAGATTGGTGACCGCAATACGCTGGTCACGCTTCTCCTCGCGTTGCGAAGGCATATCTGCCCGATAGACACCCTGATCTCCAACCACCCAGGAGAGCGGGCGACGCTCCTTGCCGATGGAGTCTTGCAGCAGCATCAGTCCTTGCAGGAAAGCTTCGGGGCGGGGAGGGCAGCCAGGGATGTACACATCCACCGGCAGGAACTTGTCCACGCCCTGAACAACGGAGTAGATGTCGTACATACCGCCGGAGTTGGCGCAGGCGCCCATAGAAATGACCCACTTGGGTTCAAGCATCTGTTCATAGAGGCGCTGAATGACCGGTGCCATTTTTACAAAGCAGGTGCCGGCAATGACCATGAAGTCCGCTTGGCGCGGTGAGGCACGGATAACTTCCGCACCGAAGCGAGCGATGTCATGCGGCGCAGTGAAGGCAGTGGTCATCTCCACATAGCAGCAGGAGAGGCCAAAGTTGTAGGGCCAGAGTGAGTTCTTGCGTCCCCAGTTCACCGCGCCGCTGAGCACATCTTCCAGTTTGCCCATGAAGATGTTGCGGTGAACCTGGTCTTTCAGCAGCTGGTCGTCGACAGTCTCCCTGGTACCGATCGGATACTCGTCGTTGACGGCATCCGGATCGATCCGAACAAGTTCATATTGCATGTTGAAAGCCTCATTTTAGCTTCGCTTGCCTCTTGCGGCGGCCTGCCGGTGACCAATCAAGAGCACCGATAGACGCTTCATAGACAAGACCCGCAACTAGAATTGAAACAAAGATAGAGGCTCCGATGAAACCGGCCCAGCCGCTTTCGCGCACCGAGACGGCCCATGCAAACAGGAATAAGGCTTCAACATCGAAAATCACGAAGAGCATCGCGACCAGATAGAATTTTGCAGAGAAACGCAGACGGGCATCGCCGGTGGAAACGATACCGGACTCGAAGGGTTCGTTCTTGCTGCGCCCCCAGGCTTTGCTGCCCAGAATGCTGGACAACAGCAACATGAAGGCACATAGGCCTAGAACGCCCAGCAGAAAAGCAGCTAACGCCCAATTATGGGGCAGTGTCGATACAGCAGCATCTGGCATGCCGGACTCCTTGGAGAAACGGCTTCATTGTTGGTTATTTGCGCGGACCAGGAAAACGCTTGTTCGCGTCAGGCTGAGCGTAGTGTATGCCCACTGAATGGGTTATGAAAGGACTGGGGCGGCCTGTAACATTTTTTGCATGACTGGGCTGGTGCGCCTCTGTGAACTTCAATCCGCGTGCTCAGTCCAAATGGCTACCACGGTTAATGGAGCCGCATATGACCATTTTCGAAGCACTCAGGATAAGCCATGACAAGCAGCGTGAGTATGTCGATGCCGTGCTGCGCACCAGCGGTGATACCCCGGAGCGGGTTGATGCCTACCAGCAACTCAAGGAAGAGCTGTCTGCACATGAGACAGCGGAGGAGCGTCACTTCTATATCCCGCTGATGGATCATGACAATGGCGTCGACCTGAGTCGACACGCCATCGCCGAACATCATGAAATGGATGAGTTGGTCGAAAAGCTGGATGAGATCGAGATGTCCAATTCCGCTTGGCTGACAACTGCCCGCGCCCTCGGCGACAAGGTACTGCATCATCTTGAAGAGGAGGAGCAGAAATTCTTTCAGATGGCCGGCAAACTGCTCTCCGACACGCAAAAGAAGGAACTGGCCAAGCAATACAACGGCGAATACGAAGCCTTGCTGGCGCAAACCTGAGCAGGCCTTCGGCGCCGAACTGGTGCCGGCACTGCCTGCGAAATTGAAAAACTCTATCTGAGCGTTTTACACCCGATAGGGGCCAATCGGGTATGCTCTCATGCTCGTCTCAGTTGCAGGACAGCAAGTATGTCGGATTATGATTTTGACCTTTTCGTTATTGGTGCCGGGTCAGGTGGTGTGCGTGCTAGCCGTATGGCGGCAGGATTTGGTGCGCGGGTGGCGGTAGCCGAAGACCTGTATCTCGGCGGCACCTGCGTCAACGTCGGCTGTGTGCCGAAGAAGCTGTTTGCCTATGCCGCTCATTTTGCTGAAGACTTCGGTGACGCCCAAGGCTATGGCTGGGATTTGTCCAAGGCGCAGTTCGATTGGCAGCGTCTGGTCGAGAGCAAGAATACCGAAATCACCCGACTCAATGGCATTTATCATAATTTGCTGACAGCGGCCGGGGTGACTCTGGTGCACGGCCGAGCGCAGTTGGTTGACTCCCACACCGTCGCGGTTGGGGACAAGACCTACACGGCAGAGCGCATTATCATCGCCACCGGTGGCTGGCCGTTCATTCCCGAATTCCCGGGCCGTGAGCACGTGATCAGCTCTAACGAGGTCTTCTATCTCGAACACTTGCCCAAGCGCACCATGGTGGTGGGCGGCGGCTATATTGCTATCGAATTCGCCAGCATCTTTCATGGCCTGGGCTGCGAGACCAGCCTGCTTTACCGTGGAGCACAGTTCCTTCGCGGTTTCGATCAGGGCCTGCGCGACCATATGGTTGTGACCATGCAGAACAAGGGTGTCGACCTGCAGTTCGACGCGGACGTTGCCAGTATCGAGAAGCAGGCCGACGGCAGCCTATTGGTATCTCTGAAGAACGGTGAGACCCTGGAAACCGATCTGGTTCTGTATGCCACAGGGCGCAAGCCGAAACTGGGTGGCCTGGGGCTGGAAAACACCAAGGTCACGCTGGATGAAAAAGGCTTTGTTGCGGTCGATGAGCTGTATCAAACGACCGATCCGGCCATTTTTGCCATAGGTGACGTGACCGACACCATCCAGCTGACACCTGTGGCGTTGGCCGAAGGTATGGCCCTGGCTCGGCGTCTGTACAGCCCTGATGAGTATCGGCCGGTGGACTACGACGATATCGCCACCGCCGTATTCTGCATCCCCAACATTGCCACCCTGGGGCTTACCGAAGAGCAGGCGCGTGCCAGCGGATACAAGCTCGATATCTACGAGAGCCGGTTTCGCCCGCTACGCAATACCTTGGCAGGCAACAATGAGCAGAGCTTCATGAAAATGCTCGTGGACCAGCAAACCGATCGGGTGCTGGGTCTCCAGATGGTCGGTCCTGACGCAGGCGAGATCCTTCAGGGACTGGCTGTGGCCATCAAGGCTGGCGCCACCAAGG
>JASJKW010000411.1:0-3544 GCA_037621305.1 Pseudomonas sp. | reverse complement strand
GCTGGGGGAGTGACCATGAAAACCATCACCGATTTGATTCCGGCTGCGAGCCGGCAGCTGGCGACCGCCCAGCCGGTCAAGGCGCAGGAGCTGGCGCCGGAGGTCAAGCGCGAGACCGAACGGCTGATCAACGATCTGTTCGGCCAGCTGCGGTCGATCTACCCGGCGTGGAAGCAAGCGTGGACCAGCGAAGATCTTTATCGCAAGGCGAAGGCCACCTGGACTCAGGCGCTGCTCGATGCAGGCATTGCCGACTGGTCGCTGATCGAGCGAGGGCTGAGCCGTTGCCGGCAGGAGCCGGGCGATTTCATTCCATCGGTGGGCAAGTTCATCGACCGCTGCTGGCCGACACCCGTGGAGCTGGGAGCGCCGGACCACGAAACGGCGTACTGGGAGGCCCAGCGCAACAGTCATCCGGCCATTGCGGGGCGGGAGCGCTGGAGTCATCGGGCGGTGTTCCATGCGGCGTTGCTGTGTGGCCGTCACAGCCTGATGACGCTGCCGTCGGATGTGGGCCGGTTGAAGATGGCCAGGGCCTACGGCGAGGTGATTCAGCGGCTGGCGCGTGGCGAGGATTTGCCCGAACCAGCACCGGCGGTGCTGGCGGGTGTGCACCGCAAGGGTGACCCGGCCAAAGCCAGCGCCGCGCTGGCGGCCATGCGGGCAGCGGTTGGCGGTGCCCGTGCATGACGCCGGAAGATCGCTCTGCGGTGCGTGCTGGCTGCAATTTGGCGACGCTGCCTGCCGATGCGCAGGCGGTGTTGCAGCAGGAGCTCAAGGACACCGGGCAACGGCATCAGGAGATTCAGCGCACGGCGGCGCAGTTGTATGGGCTGCGTCGCCACCGCCTGCGGGTGGAGCGGGAGTTGGCGCAGCTGGGAGATATGGGGCCGGCGGTAAAGGCGGCTCTGAACAGGCTGATTTCTGGGAGTGACCATGGCACCGAAAAATGATCTGAAACCGACCAACCCGAAGGATGCGGTGGGCTCGAGCAAGGTGCCGCTGCACTTGTGGCCAACAACAGCGACGGTGGTCGGCAGTATGGCGTTGATGGATGGGGCGTTGAAGTACGGCCGGGCGAACTTCCGGTCAACCGGGGTGCGGGCGTCGATCTACTTTGATGCCTGCAATCGGCACCTGAATGCATGGTTTGAGGGTGAAGACAGCGACCCGGATAGCGGCTTGCCGCACCTGGGCCATGCGCTGGCCTGTCTGGCGGTGCTGGTGGATGCTCAGGCGGCAGGCCGGCTGAATGATGACCGGCAGTACCCGGGCGGGTACCGGGCGTTGCTCGAGCAGATGACCCCGCACGTGGGGCGGCTGAAGGATGTGCATGCCGACCGCACGCCGCTGCACTACACAATCGCCAATGGTGAGCAGGCGTGAAGACCGTGGGGGAGGTGGTGCGATGGTGGTTGAGCCGGATTGAGGGTGACAAGGCGCGCTCGGCCAGTTACCGGGGCAGCATGGTGTCACTGATGCGCCGGCACGTGCTGCCCCGCATGGACAAGGTGCGAGTGAACAAGCTGGATCGGGTATTGCTCGATGACAAGCTGGTGTTTCCCATGCATCAGGAGCTGTCGCCGCGCACGGTGCAGAAGGCGCTGCAGGGGATAGGGCAGGCGTTCCGTATGGCTGAGGGGCAAGGGCGCATTGCAACCAACCCGTTGGCAGGCACCACCTTCCGGGACTTCTACAAGGGCAAGCTGCGACCCAAGCCGGCGTCACTGTCCCGCGTTGATCTCCCTGAGCTGGTGCCTCACTTGGTCGAGGTGTTCAACCGTGACCCACTCAAGGGAATGTTGCCATTAATGATGCTGGCCCACGGTACCCGCATTGCCGAGACATTGAAGGCGCGCTGGACGCATATCTCACTGACCGAGCGGGTGTGGGTGTTACCCGAAGCCAATACCAAGACGCGCCGGGAGCATGCACTGCCGTTGACGCCTCAAGTGCTGGGGCTGTTGGCTCGGTACCGCCAGGCATTGCCGGATCCCCGGCTGAAGGCGCAATGGCTGTTCCCTGTGCGCGGCGGCAGTCCCATGGCGACCACCAGCGGTCACGCCCTGATGCGGGAGGTGAGTGGCCGTGAGTGGACCAGTCATGACCTGCGCAAGCTGATGCGCTCCAGCCTGGCAGACATCGGCATCGATTACATGGTGGGCGAGCTGCTGATCAACCACTCGCTTGGCTCAGTCGTTGAGACCTACCTGACCCGCGACGACATGGAGCGCAGAAGGGAAGCCCTGGAGCGGTGGCACAGTCGGCTGGATGAGCTGGGATTCAGTGATGCGCACGGCGTGGAAGTGTCTGTTCCTGCACTTCTTTCAAACAGCGCAAAGGCAGAGCTGTCGGGCGCTTCCGGCGATTCTTGCGCATCTCTTGGGAGAGAATGAAGAATGCAGAAAAACAACGAATTCCCGGTGGTCGAACTGCCGTGGCCATCGAAAGAGCTCAGCCCAAACGCCCGAGTTCACTGGGCCAAGAAGAGCAAGGCGGCCAAGATCTACCGCATCACCTGCCTTGCGCTGACGCTGGAATCGGGGCTGCGGGCACCCGAAGGCAAGGTGCTGCTCGATGTGGAGTTCTGCCCGCCGGATCGCCGGCGCCGGGATGACGACAACTGTCTGGCCAGCTTCAAGTCGGGCCGCGATGGCGTTGCCGATGCCCTACGCATAGATGACAGCCGGTTCGTGACCACTATCCGCATGGGTGAGCCCAAAAAGGGCGGGGCGGTGCTGGTTCGGATTGCAGGGGAAGTGAGCGCATGAGGGGAGCGGTTGTTAAGTCACGGCAAGGTGTCACGGCACCTCTTATATGCACGGTATGCAGTGGCTCGGGTACGACCCAGGGCGTGTGCATGGAGTTGATCTGCCTGGAGTGCGACGGCATCGGCTGGCTGGCCGTGCCTGGGCAGGATCTGATCCAGCAGCTGGGCTGGGCATTAACGCGATCCAATCAGCGGGCACGGTTGCTGCAGGCGCACCTGCCTGAGTGTGACGGCGCGCAAGGGCAGTACCGAGACGAATCACGCGACGGGATGCGCGGTCATTACACGGGGGATTGATTGATGGCCAGGCGAGACGCGGAAGATTTGCTGGAGAACTGGGGGCGGTGGGTATGGCAGCAGGCCGGCGTGCCTCGCTATATCAGCCCGTCGTTGGCCCTGATGCGGGACAACGTGGAGATGGAGGGCGCGCCGGCGGCGGTGATCACCGATGACGAGGCTATGGTGATCGACTCTATCGTTGCGCGCATGTGGCGGCGTGATGAGCAGATGGCGGACTGTGTGCGCATCTATTACTGCACGGGGAGGACGATGCATGGGGTGGGCTCGGTGCTGGGGATCAGTCGACTGAAAGCGCGTGAACTGATCATTGCTGGGCGGGCCTATGTTGATGCATGCTTGGACATGCTGAAGGCAGCTTGAATCTATATGTTGTGCTTGGGTGTTGACGTGTTAACACCATGTTGTTAATTTATGCCCATCTTGCGGTTTTACCGCTTCAAAATCATATCCAGAAACCCGGCCCTCGCGCCGGGT
>JASJKW010000410.1:0-3970 GCA_037621305.1 Pseudomonas sp. | reverse complement strand
CTGCCTGGCGGTGTGGTGAACCGCGAACTGGCCGATGGCCTCAGGGGTGAAGTTTTCCAGGGCGATGCCAGCACGCTTGGCATACGCCGGCAGAATCTTGGAGTCGGGTTGCCAGTCCAGGTGCATGGCCAGCAGGCGGGCCGGATCGAACTCAGGCGGCGCAGGTGCGCCCGCAGGGAGAGAGGGGTTTATATCTGTATCTGTATCTGTATCTGGGGGCGTTACTGTAACGTTACATGGTGGTTTCACGGCCTGTTTCTTACGGGCTCGACTGGCTGCAACCCGCTTGGTGCTAGAGTCAGAGACATACTGACGCTTCTCCCAGGCGACCGGCGAGAAGTCTTCATTGATCAACCCTTTGGCCATCAAAGCCACCTTTGTGGCGGCCAGCTCGTCGTCACTGATGCGCAACTGAAACGCTATTTCTGTTTCATGTAACGTTACATCGTCGTTACTGCAACGCAGGCAAAGCAGCATCAGGTAGCGGCGCTGATCCTTCTCACTGAGCATCTGCACCTTGGGATCGGTGGCAAACTCGGAATACATGCGGAACCATGGGTTGGCCATCAGTTGATCCCTCCCATCTTCTGCGCCAGCACCGTCAAACCCTTGGGCGTGACACGTACCTGTGACGCCAGCCGTTGCGCCCCATCGTCCTCGGTGCCCAGCACAGTCACCTTGTGCTCAAGTAGCCCTGCCTGCAGCCGCGGCTGATAGCCCAGCCAGTGAGCAGCACCCTCGCGCCGATAGATCCACCGGTTCACCTGCATCCATGCCAGCATCACCTTGCGCTGTACACCCAGATGCTTGGCCGCATCCGTCAGACACAGCGTGCCGCGTGCCTGGGCGATACGCTGCAGCGCCTCCACTTGGGGCGCCTGCTCGCTCACCACCAAGCGCAGGGACGTGTTCTGCTCTGCCAGATCAGCAGCCAGCCGCAACGCATCAGGAAGCGTGCGAGGGACCGTGACATGCTGGCGTGACTCCAGCTCCTGCCAACGGTCGACCAGGCGCGCGGTGAATTCAGGGCAGAGCTGCGCAACGACCACATAGCTGTCGCGCTTACTGATCAGATACTCCTGAGCAACAACACCGTTGCCTGACTTGATCCCATCCACCAATGGTGGCTGGGCAATAACGCCCCGCTCCACCAGCCGTTCGACAGTGCGCTTCACGCTGTCATGCCGTGACTCGACCAGCTCCGCAATCTCACGGCTGGACATGCTCACCTGCTCGGTATTGCCCAGCATCAATTCTCTGTTCATAATGATCTCGCTATGTAAGCCCCGGCTGGGTCCCCACCCATCAAAGCCGGGGTTTTTTATTGCCTCGAAAACCACTGTACGAATCACCAGCCACGTCAGTGGCCTCCGCAAACATCCATTTCCGCCTTACTCTTTACCCATCAGGCAACAGACTTCTTCTCTTTCGGATAGAGGTCAGGACGAAGCTCATGACGGGAAACCCCGGTGGCTTCTTCAATTGCCAAAACACGTTCGGCGGGCACCCGGCCACTGGCGCACATTTTGTTCACTGCCTGGCTGGTTATGCCGAGAAGCTTTGCCAGTGCGGATTGCCCTCCCGCCTTTTCTGCAGCCTTGGAAATAGCGCTCATGGTAGAACCTCTTGATCAACTATTGGTTGATATTAAAGGTCAACTGACAATTGATCAAGCGCCGTGCAACTATCAACCTATGGTTGATACTCAGAAGATTAGGGACGCGTTCGCCGCGCGGTTAAACAAGGCGCTTGATGGCGTACCCAGCGTCAGGCCTGCGCGTGGTCGTAATACCGACTTACACGATTTACTCAGTGCCAATGGCCTTTCCTCGAGCAAGCAGGCCACGCACAAGTGGCTTCGCGCAGAAGCTATGCCAGAAAAGGACAATATGCGGTTGATTGCTCGGGTTTTGAATGTCCGGGCGGAATGGCTGGAGTATGGCGACGGATCGATGCTTGCTGATGCAGCGGAAAGCGAATCTAATGACAAGGAGAGCAACGTGATAGCTGCTGATTTCTCCAGCAAGAAGGCACGCGAAGGCGAGATCGACATTCCGCAATATGACGTGCGGGCCGCTATGGGTGACGGTCAACAGCTGCCCAGCGACTACATCGATACCATCCGGCATATCACTGTCAGCGTGGACTTTCTGCGTGAACAAGGCGTCAGCTACACCCAGGCGAACAACCTTGCGGTGGTCACCGGCTTCGGTGAATCGATGTGCAAGACCTTCAGCAACGGCGACCCGCTGATCATTGATAAGGGCGTGAGTTCGGTAGTGACCGATGGCGTGTACTTCTTCACCCTATCCGGCGCCCTCTTCATCAAACGCCTGCAGATCCTGCCCAGCGGCATCCGGGTGATCTCAGACAACGACGCCTTCCCGCCCTACGACATAACAGGCAGAGACCTCAACAACCTGATCATCCACGCCCGCGTACTGCTGGCTTGGAGATCACAGAGATTGTAAGCACTAAGCGCAAGGAGGCATTGTGACGGCAGAAATAGCGATAATGAATCGGAATGCTGTAGTTCTAGCTGCTGATAGCGCTACCACCGTAACGTCGTGGAAAAATGGCATTCAAGAGATCAGGTATTTTAAAGGGGCCAACAAACTGTTTGAGCTCTCATACAGCTGCCCCGTAGGTTTGATGATCTTTGGATCTGCAGGCCTACAGGGTGTTCCTTGGGAGCTAGCTGTAAAGGCATTTCGGCATCAAAGCGGACAAGAAACCCATGAGCATCTCCCTGGTTACGCAGATCAATTTTTCCGATTTGTAGAATGCAATACTCAGCTATTTTCGGATGAATCCAAAGCCGCTCAGTTGATGCGCACCATTGGACCTGGCGCATGGAGACTGCAATCAATGATCGCCGGTGCTTTGCAGCTACCTGCAGATGATGAATTGCTGGAGTTGTCGCTAGAAGACTTTGAGCGCGGTTTGACAACAGCGGAGCACCAAATACAAAACTTGGCCTTGCCGGAGCTGATGCGCGAGACTGATCTTGCTCACGCCCTTACTTCGCTCGCGGGAACGTTTGAAGCCGAGGCACAAGACGTATTGCCGCTTTTCGGAAGGCATCCGGAGCGGGCTCACCTCATCCCCCGGTATGTGCATGCGTTCATAGCCCTTGCAGTCAAAGAATTCCCCCTGTTTGCGGAGCAAACAGGGGTCGTGATCGCTGGATATGGTACGCAAGACATGTATCCCCGGCTAGAAGTGTATATGTGCTACGGGATGATGGGTAACCGGCTGGTATATGAGCGGGAAAACAACCAATCAAGAGCTATGAGCGCTGATAGCCCTGCTGTCATCGAGCCCTTTGCCACCACAGGAACTATCAACACATTTCGATTTGGCGTAGCGCCTGATGCTTTTGAAGCAGTTATGAACTCTACTCACGCGGCGCTTGTCGAATTTGGTAAGCAGGTGATGATTGAGAGCGGAGCACAAACTCCTCTGGATGAGATTCACCTTAGCAACTTAGCGCGCCAAGCTACTCAGCAGCATACCGATAGGTGGTTCAAAGAAACGAGCCAAAGGCATTTCGACCCGCTTTCAGGTGTTATACACTCGCTGCCGCTTCCAGATATGGCGGCGCTAGCCAAGAGCCTGATTGACCTTGAATCGTTAAAAGAGCGCGTCACAAAGCCAAGCGAGTCAGTTTCCGGACCAATAGACGTAGCTGTGATAAGCAAATATGATGGGTTTGTGTGGATTGATCGCAAACATTACTTTGATCCAGCTTTGAATCCTCGATATTTCAAGAAGCTGGACATTTGAAAGGTGGAGCACCATGGAAAAGACTTCAACTGACTATCAGGCTGTTGCCCGCGAGGCGCTCCAGCCCGAAAACAGACAGATTCATCCTGCGCGATCAGAGAATTTGCATCCCGCTTACAATCGCGCTCTCCGATTGTTAGACCAAAACACCGTAGCCAGACCGCAGTTCTCAAGGGGTTAGTTC
>JASJKW010000409.1:0-8142 GCA_037621305.1 Pseudomonas sp. | reverse complement strand
GTTCGAGCGCTTTCTGTCTCGTGAGCGCAACGAGCCGCCGGATATCGATGTGGACTTCGAGCATGAACGGCGTGAGGAGGTCATTCAGTATGTGTTCCGCCGTTATGGTCGACATCGCGCGGCGCTGACCGCTGTGGTCAGCACCTATCATGCCGCCGGAGCCGTTCGCGATGTGGGCAAGGCGCTCGGTCTGCCGCCCGAGCAGCTGGATAGCCTGGCCCGCTGCTGCGGACGTTGGAGCGATCACATTCCTTCGCCTGAGCGGTTGCAGGAGGCGGGTTTTGATCCGGACAGTCCGGTATTGCACCGGGTGCTGACCCTGAGCGGACACCTGATCGGCTTTCCTCGCCACCTGTCGCAGCATCCGGGCGGCTTTGTCATTTCTGAACAGCCGCTGGATACCCTGGTACCGGTGGAAAACGCTGCCATGGACGGGCGCACCATCATTCAGTGGGACAAGGATGATCTGGACGCGGTCGGGCTGCTGAAAGTGGATGTGCTGGCGCTGGGCATGTTGACCGCCCTGCGTCGCTGTTTCGATCTGGTGCGTCATTACCGAGGGCGCGAACTGACCTTGGCAAGCATTCCGGCGGATGACAAGCCTACCTACGAGATGATCAGCCGCGCCGATACCATAGGTGTGTTTCAGATCGAGTCGCGGGCGCAGATGAGCATGTTGCCGCGACTCAAGCCGGCGAACTTCTATGATCTGGTGATTGAAATCGCCATCGTCCGGCCTGGGCCCATCCAGGGTGACATGGTTCATCCCTACCTGCGTCGGCGTAATAAAAAAGAGCCGGTGACCTATCCTTCAGCGGCCTTGGAGAAAGTACTCAAGCGTACCTTGGGGGTGCCGCTTTTTCAGGAGCAGGTGATGGAGCTGGCTATTGTCGCTGCGGGTTACAGCGCCGGCGAAGCGGATCAGTTGCGCCGCTCGATGGCGGCCTGGAAGCGGCGGGGTGGTCTGGAGCCGCACCGGGAAAAGCTCACCAACGGCATGCTCGAACGTGGCTACGACCGCAAATTTGCCGAGCGCCTCTTCGAGCAGATCAAGGGCTTTGGTGAGTACGGTTTTCCCGAATCCCATTCAGCCAGTTTTGCTTTGTTGACCTATGCCAGCAGCTGGTTGAAATGCCATGAGCCTGCTGCTTTTACCTGCGCTCTGATCAACAGTTGGCCGATGGGCTTCTACAGCCCGGATCAGTTGTTGCAGGATGCCCGCCGGCATGGCATTCAGACGTTTCCGGTGGATGTGCGTTACAGCGATTGGGATTGTTCATTGGAGCGTTGTACTGATGGCCAGTTCGGTATTCGTCTGGGACTGCGCATGGTGGCCGGTTTTCATCTCGAGGATGCCCGGCTGATCGAACGGAGCCGCCTGCAGCAGCCTTTTACTGATGTCAGTGACCTGAGCCGGCGAGCGGGTTTGAATGCTCGTGCCCGAGATTTGTTGGCCGACGCCGGAGCCTTGCGTGGGCTGGCTGGCAACCGACATCGCGCTCGCTGGGCTGTGGCTGGTATCGAGCCTCAACAGCCGTTGTTTGCCGGACAACCTGCGCTGGCCGAGGCCCCGGTAACATTACCCCTGCCGTCGGAAGCGGAAGAGATGCAGGCTGACTATGCGCTGCTCGGTACAACCATGGGACGGCACCCCATGGCCATTTTGCGCCCGCAGCTGCGTGCGCGGCGCTGCCGCGATTCGAAGGAGTTGAAGACGCTTGAGCAGGGTCGTCCGGTGACAGTCGCCGGTCTGGTGACCGGCCGCCAACGCCCCGGCACCGCCAGCGGCGTGACCTTCGTCACCCTGGAAGATGAATACGGCATGATCAATGTGGTGGTCTGGCGCGCCCTGGCCGAGCGCCAGCGCAAGGAGTTGGTGCTATCGAGCATGCTCCAGGTACATGGCAGGTTGGAGACCAAGGAGGGCATTCACCATCTCATTGCCTCTCGTCTGGTCGACCTGACCCCCATGTTGAATGGCCTGACTACGCGCAGCAGGGATTTTCATTGATGGCTCACTGAGCTGCTTTCTGCAGATTACCGCTGGTATCAGAAACCCGGTAGAGCCCCGACTCCTCATCACGCTCGATGCGTGCCACGGCAATTTTTGCGTCATGGGTGAATACCAGTCGCCCATTATCGGCAACCATGTCATTGAGCAGTGCTTCCTTTTCGCCGATCAGCACTTCGGGGAAACGGTCATAGCCCATGGTGATCGGCAGATGCACCCATGGCGCGCCGGGGATCAGATCACCGGGAAACACCACAGGCCCATCGGGCATGTCGAACTCAGGCAGCATCAGCCCCGGTGTATGACCGTCACTGAAACGGAAACGCCAGTCTGGCCCCAAGGTGGGGGAGTGCTGGCCATCCTGGATCAGTTCCAGGCGCCCGCTGGCTTCGAGCAAACCGAGCAATTGCGGTATGAAGGAAGCCTGGTCTCGTGGGTGCGGCCGACGCGCGCGTGCCCAGTGGCGCTGACCGGTAATGAAGGTGGCGTTGGGGAACAGCAGTTCGGAAGGCTTGCCCTCCTGCCAGGCGCTCAGCAGGCCGCCGGCATGATCGAAGTGCAGATGAGTCAGCACCACAACATCAATGTCTGCATGGGTGAGGCCGATATCAGCCAGACTCTCAAGCAAGACATGCTGGTGTTCGACCACGCCATAACGTTCTTTCATTTCCGGAGAGAAAAAAGCACCAATCCCGGTTTCGACGAGAATGTTGCGGTCATTCTCTTGTACCAGCAGGGCCCGGCAGCTCAGGGCGATGCGGTTGTGTTCATCGGCTTCAACCCAGCGTGACCATAGCGCCTTGGGTGCGTTGCCGAACATGGCGCCGCCGTCCAGTCGCTGACTGTTGCCTTCGAGGGTAGTGAAAGTGCGCATAGATGAAACTCCACTATGACCCTATGCCGGCTCCAGGCCGGCATAGGGTATGACTGCAGATGAACGTTGGGTAATCAGGCCTGATCCTGCTCTGTGCTGGCTGCTTCGTTGATGCTGCGAAACTTCAATAGGTGGGTGCGCTCGATCAGGATGTAAAGCACTACACCCGCAGCCAGCCCCCAGCCGGCGCCGTATACGGCCAGTACCACGCCCATGGTGCCGGCAATACCGCGCTCAGTATTGTTGTTGAGCTGCTCGAACCCGACCATCAGACAGATATAACCGGTCAGAATCAGTGTCAGTGACAGGGCAATCGGCAGGACCGGCTGGAAGAAGCTCACCAGCGGCAGCAGAAACAGCGCCAGAAAGCCGGTAATCCAGAAGGTGCCGGCACCGCTGTAGATCGATTCCATGGCATGGCGACCATATTTGTAGCGTTCCGCCATGGTGGCAGCAACGGCCGTCCACAAAGGACCGGCCAGACCGGGAGAGGGCGCGAAAAACGCATGCATTGCATTGCGGACGGCAGTCACCAGATGCACCCGGTCAATGTTGTTCTCGATCACTTCGTCGGTGCGCAGCTCGTCAGCGCGCTGCATCAGAGATTGGCCGACAATGATGTCGCCAAAGGCGATGATGTAGGCAATGACCGCCGTGGGTATGGCCAGCATGAACACTTTTGCATCCGGGAAGCCAAGGGTGAATGGCAGGTAGTTCCACATCTCGGCGAAGGCCGGTGCGGTGATGCCGAAGCGGACATCCGGCATCTCATATTCGCCGGTGGTGATACCTACGAAGATGGCCACAAGCATGCCGGGTACCATGCCGTAGTTGACCACTTTGCGCGCGAATGGAAGCCGCTCGGTCAGTCCCTTGAAGGAGACCGAGAACATCAGGTAAAGACAGACCAGGCTGCCGATTACCAGAGAGAAGGGTGTGGTAGCCAGCCGTCCACCAGTGTCGATTTCACCAATCAGTGCGGCAATACCGGCGCCAATGATGATGCCGCCCTTCATCGAGTTGGGAATCAGCCGGACCAGTACACTACCGAGGCGTGTGATACCGAGGAACAGGAAGATGACAAACACCAGAAACTGCAAGGCGAATAATGCCTGAATGGCTTCCGGGCCGGGTTCGAAGTCACCAAGAAACAGCAGAACCACGGGAATACCGGGGGTGATCCAACCGGGGACAAAAGGCACGCCGAGTAGCGCCGGCAGCATGAAACCGACACCACAGACCACCACATAGGCCAATGCGACATCATAGGGCAGGCCGAGATAGGCCTGCAGTAGCGGGATCATACCGAGGCTGACCACAAACATGATCAGGGCCTGGAGCATTTCTGCCATTTCCCAGCGGTAGTGAATGAAAGGCAGACGGATCTTGAACGGGCCGCAGGGCCAATAGGGTTGCTCGGCGCCATCGGCGCGTTTGTAGACTTGCATGCGATACTCCTTTGGCCTGCCGTATGCATTGGGCGCGGATGCCCAGTTACCGGCAGGCTTATTGTTGTTGTTACGAAGAGATGATCTTGATAGCTACGGGTGCAACAGTTCGTTCAAATGGCCTTTACCCAGTCGCGCAGTACGTACTTCTGAATCTTGCCGGTGGAGGTCTTGGGCAGGTCGATGAACACCACATTCTTTGGCACCTTGAAGGCCGCCAGATGGTCGCGACAGAAAGTGATGATGTCTGCTTCTTGTAGTTGCTGTCCGGCCTTGAGCGTGACGAAGGCGCAGGGTGTTTCGCCCCACTTTTCATCAGGCTTGGCGACCACGGCGGCTTCCAGTACCCCAGGGTGGCGGTAGAGCACACTTTCAACTTCGATGGTGGAGATGTTCTCGCCACCGGAGATGATGATGTCCTTGAGTCGATCCTTGATCTCAACGTAACCGTCTGCATGCCAGACGGCCAGGTCGCCGGTATGAAACCAGCCTCCCTCGAATGCCTCGGCGGTCGCGGTGGGGTTCTTCAGGTAGCCTTTCATCACGGTATTACCGCGCATGAAAATCTCACCCATGCTCTCGCCGTCACGGGGCATGGGCAGCATGGTTTGGGGGTCGGCGACCATGACACCTTCCAGGGTCGGGTAACGCACACCTTGGCGGGCCTTGATGGTGGCGCGCTCATCCAGTGGCAGCTGATCCCAATCACCATGCCAGGCGCAAACGGTGACCGGGCCATAGGTCTCGGTCAGGCCGTAGACATGGGTGACCTTGATGCCCATTTCCTCGACCGCACCAATCACCTTGGCCGGTGGTGCAGCACCGGCGACCATGGTGTGCACCGGATGATCGATGGCAGCCTTGGCTTCCGCTGGCATATTCACCAGCGCGTTCAGTACGATGGGCGCGCCGCACATGTGGGTGACCTGTTCCTCATGGATCAGGTTGAGAATTTTCTGCGGATCCACCCGGCGCAGAAATACATGCACACCGGCCATGGCGGTGACTGTCCAGGGATAGCACCAGCCGTTGCAATGGAACATCGGCAGCGTCCACAGGTACACAGGATGCTGTCCCATGTTCCAGGTCATCTGATTGCCCATGGCATTGAGGAAGGCGCCGCGGTGGTGATAGACCACGCCCTTGGGATTGCCGGTGGTGCCGGAGGTATAGTTCAGACTGATGGCGTCCCACTCATCAGCCGGGCCCTGCCAGATGAATTCGGGATCGCCCTCGGCCAGCAGCGCTTCGTAGTCCAGCGGGCTGTTGGCCTCGCCTTCGCCATACTCTGGATCGTTGACATCGATGACCAGTGGCGGGTGATCGAGCATGCCGATGGCCGCATGTACGATGCCGGAGAACTCGCGGTCAGCGATCAGTACCTTGGCTTCGCCATGCTGCAGCATGAAGGCGATGGCTTCGGCATCCAGGCGCACGTTCAGGGTATTGAGTACCGCGCCTATCATGGGCACGCCGAAATGTGCTTCGAGCATCTCCGGAATATTCGGCAGCATCACCGCGACAGTATCGCCCTTGCCAATACCCCGGCCCTGCAGGGCGGAGGCCAGGCGGCGGCAGCGGGTGTAGGTCTGCATCCAGGTGCGGCGTACGGCGCCATGTACCACGGCGGGGTAATGAGGATAGACGCTGGCAGCACGTTCAATGAAGCCCAGTGGAGACAGAGCGGTATGGTTTACTGCGGTGGCCGGCAGGCCTTCCTGAAAGATGGACATGGGTCGTATCCTGTATGGCGTTTTATTAGCTCTTGTTTGGAAGGAATGCATGTATCTTCTAAGCATTCCTCACATCTGTGGGGTATATGTATAGTCCATGTGCTTTTGCATTGGAAGTATTACCAAAGTCATATAGTGTTTTTACTATAAGGTGATTCGGTGTCTTATAAAAACAAGCCTGAACCGATTCTGTGGCTGCTCCCCGCCGCTGATCCGCAACCGACGGTGGTGTTTGATGGTCAGGGACGGCTCTGCGACTGGAATCCAGCGATGCATGCCTGGTTGGCTGCGGGGACGGCGCCGGACGATCTGTTGCCGCACAATTATCCACAACTGGTGAAAGCGGTGCTTGAACAGCAGCGCACTATCAGCGATGTGCAGGTGAAAACACCCGACCAACGGCAACTGCTATGGACCTTTTTTCTTCTGGCGCCCGGGCATGTGGCTGGGCGGGCGCAAGATGCCACCAAGGCATTACAGACCTATCAGCAGGCGCAGGTGGCCCGGCGCCTGTACCGGTTGATCATCGAGAACACCACGGATCTCATTTCTCGCCACACGCCTGAAGGGGAGTTTCTTGATGCGTCCCCGGCGGCCTGGGCGTTGCTGGGCTATTGGCCGGAGCAGTTGCGGGGCACAGGCATGCAGGCGCTGTTGCATCCACAGGAGCGGGATGCGCTGATGCTCCGCTATGCCAAAGCACTGGAGCAGGACGGCTACCTGACCATCAGCTATCAGATTCGTCATCGTGAGGGCCATTATCTGTGGTTTGAGACCGCCAGTCGGGCGATACGGGAAACCTACACGGGCAACGTGGTGGAATTCATCAGTGTGTCGAGGGATATCACCGAGCGCATTCGCAGCGAAGAGCACAGCCGGCGGCTGCAGGATGAGCTGACTCATGCCACACGGCTGGCAGCTCTGGGCGAACTGGCCTCAGGCATCGCCCACGAGATCAATCAGCCGCTGGCCGCCATCGTCAACTATGCCAGCGCCAGCCAGCGCTATCTGACGACACTTGAACACAGCAGCGAGCCGGGCTTGCGTCTGGCCCAGGGGCTGGAGCGTATCACCGGGCATGCTCAGCATGCAGCCGAAGTGATCAAGCGCATGCGTGCCTTCCTGCGCAAGGGGCCGCGTCGGGCACAGCGTATCAACCCTGCACAGTTGGCCGGCGACGCGGTGCGCCTGTGCGCTTGGGAAGCTCAGCAACAACAGGTGGAGATTGTTCAGGAGATTTCGCCGGGGTTGCCGGACGTGCATGTCGATCCCATCCTGTTGCAACAGGTGCTGCTCAACCTGCTGCGCAACGCCATTGAGGCGAACGGCGATACTCATCCGGATCGCCCGTCCCGGGTGTTTTTACGGTTGGGGGTGCAGGGGCGCCGAGTCGATTTGAGGGTGATTGATCAGGGGCCCGGTGCCAGCGCCGAACAACTGGATAATCTGTTTACCCCGTTCTATACCAGCAAGCCTGATGGCCTGGGATTGGGTTTGTCCATGAGCCAGAGCATTGTCGAGAGTTTTGGCGGCGGGCTGCAGGCCAGCCCCGCCAAGCCAGGTGGGCTCTGCCTGCACAGTTGGCTGCCGGCGCTGCCAGACCTACAAGAAAAAACAGAGGAGAACTGAATATGGACATGCAGCAGCGGGTATACGTAGTGGATGATGACCAGGGCATGCTGGATTCGACTGTCTGGCTGCTGGAATCGGTCGGCCTGCAGGCCACCCCCTACACTTCAGGCCAGGCCTTCCTCGACAACTACAGCGAAACATTGCCCGCCTGTGTGCTGCTGGATATCCGCATGCCCGGCATGGGCGGCCTCGCGGTGCAGGACGCTTTGCGCGAACGCAACAGCCAACTGCCCATCATCTTCGTCAGCGCCCACGCGGACGTGCCTATCGTGGTGCGCGCCTTCCGCGGTGGCGCCGTGGATTTCATCGAAAAGCCCTACAACGAACAGCTGTTGCTCGATAGCGTGCAGCGTGCTTTGCGTTTGAACCAAGACCCCACCGCCAGCGGACCACAAGTTGCAGAAGTACAGCAACGTCTCAACCAACTCACCCCCCGCGAACGGG
>JASJKW010000408.1:0-4326 GCA_037621305.1 Pseudomonas sp. | reverse complement strand
TTTATGCCCCACTCGCTGCTCAACTCTTTACAGATCGGCCCATCTCTATATAATGCCAGCCCATGCCGGTATAGCTCAGTTGGTAGAGCAACTGACTTGTAATCAGTAGGTCCCGAGTTCGACTCTTGGTGCCGGCACCATCTTAAATGTGTTCGCAGCTGACAGATCCACGTACACCATCCATCCCCATGGAGTACGTGTCACATGCACACATACACTATTATTTCGACGAAAGGCGGCGTAGGAAAAAGCACTACCTGCGCGCATCTTGGCGGGCTCCTCGCTGATGCAGGTCTCAGAGTCCTTCTGATCGACCTCGATAACCAACCCACCCTCTCAAGCTATTACCAGATCCAGACCGAAGCCCCCGGCGGCATCTATGAGCTGATTGCTCTCAACCAGACCCGGCCGGAGCAAGTGATATCCAGAACGGTGATCCAGGGTCTGGACATCATCGTGTCCAATGACTACAACGCCCACCTACCGCAGCTGCTGCTGTCTGCCCCGGATGGCCGCTTCCGGTTATCCAACCTCATACGCCAGTTCGAAAATGACTACGACGTGGTCATCATGGACACCCAGGGCGCCCGTTCCATCACCCTCGAAGCCGCAGTCCTGGCATCCGACCAGGCCTTGTCACCCATAACGCCGGAGCTGCTGTCTGCCAGAGAGTTTGTGCGCGGCACATTGGGCATGCTCGAAGAGCTGGAAGCCCTCACTCAGTACACCAACCTGACTGTTCCCCGGGTGTCGCTGTTGATCAATAGGCTGGATGAAACCCGGGATGCCAATGGCGTAGCAGAGAGTCTTCGGCAGATGTTTCCTGAAGGCGGCAATAACAAGCGGGTTTCTGTTATGTCCGCCCACCTTCGGCACCTCACAGCATTCCGTCAGGCCGCAGCGCTTGGGCTGCCTATTCACCGTTTTGAGCCAGTCAAACCTGCAGGCCGCAAATCACCTGCCGGCGCTGATCAGATACGGGCCGTGGCCATGGAGCTGAATCCCTCATGGATATCCATCCTGCAGCCTCAGCTCAAGGAGGGTGTCGCCCATGTCTGCCATTAAGAAAGCGATTGCCGGCGCTCAGGATGTTGGGCGCTTGCCACCCCACTCCGTGGAGGCAGAGCAGGCGGTATTGGGTGGAGTCATGCTCGCTAACGAAGCTTGGGACGATATCTGCGAGCTGGTTACCTGTGCTGACGCTTTTTACGTCCCTGCTCACCGAGTGCTCTGGAAAGCAATTCAGACACTGAGTGCCAAAAGCCTGCCATTTGATGTGGTTACGGTAGCCGACCAGTTTTCGGAAGAGGAGAAAAACTTTCTCGGCCTGGATTATCTGGGTGAGCTGGCCAGAAATACGCCCTCGGTGGCCAATATCCGGGTGTACGCGCAGATCGTTCGGGATCGCTATCAGCTCAGGCAGCTTTCACTCATCGGCGCAGATCTGAATCACGAGGCTTTGAGTGACGGAGCACAGGGCGAAGCCTTGGTGCAGCAGGCGGAAAAGCGACTCTGTGCGCTGGTCGAGCTTCGCGGCAAAGACTATATCCCCGTCTCGGAAACGCTGGCCAGAACGATTGATCAGATTGACACCGCCTTTAACAACGAAGGCGTCACGGGCCTTTCCACAGGCTACGCGGATCTGGACAAGGAAACAGCGGGGCTGCAGCCCTCTGATCTGATCATCGTGGCGGGCAGACCTTCCATGGGCAAGACCACCTTTGGGCTGAACCTGGTCGAGAATGCACTGCGTGCCAGGGGCGACCAGCCCGCTTTCCTCTTCAGCCTGGAAATGCCCCGGGAGCAATTGATCATGCGCTTGCTCGCCAGTATTGGCCGGGTGGATCTTCAGCGGCTGCGCAATGGTGATATCGAGGATGAGGACTGGCCAAAACTGACCCTGGCGGCTGCGCAGATCAAGGCGCTGGATGATCGTCTGATCATCGAAGATGAGGCAGGTATCTCGGCTACTGCATTGAAGGCCAGAGCACGCCGGTTGGCACGGCGGTTTGGTCAGCCTTCCATCATCATGGTGGATTATCTGCAATTGCTTCAGGAGCCTGGCCGAGACAATCGCAACCTCGAAATTGCGTCAATCAGCCTGGCGCTGAAGTCACTGGCCAAGGAACTGCAAGTGCCGGTGGTCGCGCTATCGCAGCTCAACAGATCGGTTGAACAGCGCCCCAACAAGCGCCCCTCTAACGCCGACCTCCGCGACTCGGGTGCCATTGAACAGGACGCCGACGTAATCATGTTTGTGTACCGGGACGAGGTGTATCACACCGACAGTCCTGATAAGGGCGTGGCTGAAATCATTATTGGGAAACAGCGCAACGGTCCTATCGGGGTGGTGCGGCTGGCCTTCAATGGCCGCTGTACCCGGTTCGATTCCCTTGAGTTCAAACAGTCGCAGGGGCACTGACATGGCTAGGCTAACAACATCGAAATCCATTACGACCCAGCAGGTCATCGACAATACCCGCTTCCTTAGTTCGCAGAACCTCAGGTCCGTCCAAACAAAGCTGACCGCAGCCAAGGGTGAGTTGATCAAGCTCGCCAACACGAATGTCTTGAGCGAGTTCCTGAGTGAGCAGGAAAAAGCGGTACTGCGCAGCGCTGCCGGGATAGTCAACTCAGTGAACGTTCGTGTCGCCGCAGCAAAAGAGAAAAAGCAGCGAGCCGAGAAACAATGTCAGGCTGATCTGGATGCGCGGATAAAGACGGCTTTTCGGCTGGCGCAGCACGCTTTCACGCTGCCGACGGGCTCCACTGCCGAGTGTCTTGAGGTCATCCGTGTCGCGCTGATCCTGAACGAACTCAAGGTACTGAACAGTTTCAATTCAGCGGAAGAATTTTCCATCGAACTGATCGCCAGGGTGAGACGTGCTCCGTCCCCAGGAAAAACGATTGGAGAAACTTTGCAGCATGAAGCGAAAAGGGTGGCTAAAGATATTCCCCGCTGCATTCAAGACTACATCGTCTACGACCATAACGATTGCGAAGTTCAGGCCGTACTCGATGCACTTGGTGCCAGAGTCGCAGAGGCCCGGCCCCGCGTTATAGAGCAACGGGCCGCGGTGCTACATGTCTGGCTTGATGCGCTGGAAAGCTGCGGCAGGGAGGTGCGCGCATGAACAGTATCAGCACAGTTGGCAAGCTCAAGAAGCCCCTTCAGGATCTAGCCGAGTACGCATCCAGGCTTGGCTGGACCGTCAGCCGCACCAGCGGCGGTCACATACGTTTCACCAAGCCGGGCTACCCGCCGGTTTACACCTCATCCACGCCCAGCGACCCCCGCTCAGCATTAAATGCGCGTGCAAAATTGCGCCGGACCCAACACGGCGCGGCGGGAGGGAGTCATGGGCAAGCGTAGCCTTTCGATTGCTGAAATGACGGCGCAGCTGCAGAAGCCGGGGCCTGCTCTACGAAGCCAGCGTGTCGACAAGATGACTGCGCCGCTGGCCGAGATGGGCATGCAGGTCACGCTGGACCAGCTGCGGCCGTACGACCATAACCCGCGAACGGAACGAAACCCCCGATACGATGAAATCAAGGAGTCCATCCGCCAGGTTGGCTTGAAGCATTCGCCACCGATAACCCAGCGTCCCGGTGACGACAAGTTCATGATCAGTGACGGCGGAAACACCCGGCTGGCAATTCTCAACGAGCTTTATGAGGAAACCGGCGACGACCGATTTTATCGGTTCTGGTGTGTTTACCGGCCGTGGGTAACCGAGGAGCAGGTGCTGGCTGGGCACTTGTCCGAGAACGAAAACCGTGCGGATCTCAGTTGGATCGAGAAGGCATTGGGTGTGGCAGAGCTGAAACGATTGTTGGAGGAGCATGAAGGCGAGGTGCTTTCCCAGCGCGAACTGGCCCGTCGCTTCAGCGAGCTGGGCTTCGCTGTAAGCCACAGCCATATAAGCCGGATGCTTTATACCGTAGAGCATTTCTGGCCGACGTTACCGACAACGCTGAAAAGCGGTATTGGACAACCGCAGATCAAGAAGCTGATTGCGTATCGCGAGGCATGTCTGGAGATATGGAAGCGCTGTAACTCCAGGCAGGAGGCTGACTTCTCTGTAGCCTGGCATGACGTCGTATCGCAGTTTGACTATGAGGAGCAGACGGAGCTGCCTTGGTCGATAGTGGAAGATCGCTTGCTCGGCATGCTTGAGGATCATAGCGGCGCGCATCTGCATACCCTGGACTGGTGTCTGAAGCGGGTCCTTGAGTATCGTCAGCGTCGGCAGGACATTGATGACCCGGAAATATGGCAACCTCTGCAGGTTGAAATGGAACGGGTTCGTAATCCAGAAGCCCACC
>JASJKW010000407.1:0-4043 GCA_037621305.1 Pseudomonas sp. | reverse complement strand
ATAGCCATTCCGTGCAGTTACAGCACCCGGAAGTCTCCATCGAGTTCGACTCCGATCAACAGCAAGCCATCAAGACCCGCACCGAGATACTGTCAAAAGCCGCGGCAAAACGCTGGCTGGTAGCCGGTGCCCATATGCCCTTTCCCGGATTGGGACATGTGCGCAGCGAAGAAAACGGCTATAGCTGGGTGCCGGTTGAGTACAGTCCGGTTCGTACTGATCGCTGATTGAGAAGGACAATGGGCAGAGTAAAAGTGCGAATACACTGTTACTCTGCCTGCAGTCCGTGCCGCCCTCCGGAACGCCGACAGGCTCTCTTCCCATAATGATCTGTGCTGCACCTAACAGCCCACCGCAGTTTTGTTCAATACCGCACCGATCTCAAACCAGCAGACTCAAGCCTCAACCAGAAAACAGGAATTCTGTCCGTGAGTCTGTCGATCATCCTCCCCATGTCCGTCTTCGCCTTGGTGGCATCCATTACCCCGGGACCGGTAAACCTGGTGTGCCTGAGCAGTGGCATCCGCCATTCCATTTCCCAGGGATTGGTCTTCGTCAGCGGTGCTACCTTGGGTTTCATTGCTTTGTTCTTGTGCATAGGATTCGGCCTACATTCCCTACTGACCAATCTTCCCGGTTTCGAGCGCTGGCTAAACTGGGGCGCCATCGTCTTTCTGCTTTATCTCGCTTACCGGCTGGCCACTGATGATGGCCAGATTCCTGAAAACGAGTCACATAGAACCTCGGGATTTTTCACTGGCGTATTGATGCAGTGGCTCAATCCCAAGGCATGGCTGGCATCAGCAGCCGGTATCGGTGCTTATACCAATGGCGGGGATGCCAGCTTGGTCTGGTTGTTCGCCGCCTTGTACCTGCCCATTTGTTGGTTATCGCTGAGTTGCTGGATTTATGCAGGCGTTTTTTTACGTCGGTTGGTACGCCAGCCGAAAGTGTTGCGTGGTGGAGCTCTTCGAGCAATCCCAATCCATGACGAAGATCGGTAACCCAGTCGGTATCCACGTACAGCATCAAATAGGCCCATGGCTGATTCTCAATGGGATTGCAGGCATGGGCCCATTCCGGGTTCATCAACACCAGCTCGCCTTGCCTCACATGATAGCGTTCGTCCCGATAAACGAAGGTACTTTGCCCTCCGATAATAGCTCCCAATGACCAGTGGTTATGACTGTGCAAGGCATAACATACCTCCCGCCCATCAGCGACTTTGCGTAGTTCTACGTGGGGCAATCTGGCATCGCGCCAGAAGATCGGGGTATGACCAGCGGGCATTTTCTTTTCCTTCGTAAGGAGCCAATGAGAGCTCAGGTCGATAATAACCATTTTTATCGAACCTATTTGCATGCTGATCGTTATACATAACCATCGCATCTCCTCGTTCTTTCCCGCAGAGGGACAAGATCATTGCCACGCTTGAACTGCTGATTAGCGGCGTCTGCCAAACATGGGACACCCGCCAGCATTTGCATCCCCCCATTCCCCTTCCTACACTGCCAGTCACACAGCACTGTTCGGAGGCCCGTCGCGGTTTCCACCAGTGGCATCAACTCATCTGGGCATACCCCCAGCAAGAGAGATAGGAGTTTTGTCATGAGCCGCATGACAGACGTTATCGTGCTGGTGGCGCCGGACGAGGGTGAACTGCCCGGTTTGCAGACACTGTCTGAAAGCACTCGGGTTCGTACACTCAGCAGCGAACAGGAACTCACGGCGGCGCTGCCGGATGCAGACGTTCTGGGAGTCACTGATTTCCGCACTGGCCTGCTGGAGCGCTGCTGGCCTGATCAACACAATATCCAGTGGGTGCACGCCACCAGCGCCGGTGTCGATGCGCTGAGGTTTCCTGCCCTGTGGGACAGCGATATTCCCGTGACCAATGCCCGAGGGCTGTTCGACCGGGGCATTGCCGAGTATGTGCTGGGATCGATACTGCTGTTTGCCAAGGACTTTGCCGGCAACCTGCGCTTCCAGCGACAGCATCAATGGCACCACCGGGACACCGAACGCATCGACGGTCGCCAGGTGTTGGTGGTAGGCGCCGGCTCCATCGGCGGCGAAGTCTCGCAACTGCTACGCGCGACAGGCATGCAGGTAACCGGTCTGGCCCGCAGCAGCCGTGATGATCCCCGTTTCGACCGGGTGCTGGCCAATAACCGCCTGCCCGAGCTGCTGCCGGAAGCCGACTTTGTGGTGATTACCGCCCCGCTCACCGAGGACACCCGTGGGCTGTTCGACCGCCACACCTTTGCCGCCATGAAACCCACAGCACGCCTGATCAATGTCGGTCGCGGCCCCATCGTAGTCACCGATGACCTGGTCCAAGCGCTGAATAACGGCACCATCGCCGGCGCTGCACTGGATGTATTCGAGGAGGAGCCCCTGCCCTCCGAGCACCCGTTATGGGACATGCCCAATGTGATGATCTCCGCTCATATGGCCGGGGATTTCATCGGCTGGCGACAGGCGCTTGGCGAGCAGTTTGTGGACAATTTTCGGCGCTGGCAGACCGGCGACCCCTTGCTTAACGAGGTGCGCAAAGGCTAGATCGACCCAAGCGCCCTCCCCTGATCGGCACACCCGTCCTGCACTACACTGGGGGTGTTACGTGAACGCGACCCACTGGCTATGACTGGAGGAGCGATATGCGCAACGATATCCTGACCATGACCGCCACCGACCTGCTCGGCTACTATCGAACAGGCAAGCTTTCCCCCGTAGAAGTCTCCGAGGCCATGCTCGATCAGATCGAGCGCCTCGACAGCCATACCAATGGCTTCTGCCTGGTCGACCGCAAGACCAGTCTCGAATTTGCTCGGGAGTCAGAGACTCGCTACCAGCGCGGCGAACCCCAAGGACTGTTGGACGGCGTACCGGTGGGCGTCAAGGATGTTTTCCTCACGCCCTGGTGGCCGACGCGGCGCGGCTCGCGCACCGTCGACCCCGACACCACACTGAACAAGGCAGCTCCTTCAGTAGCGGCCCTGGCACGCCATGGTTTTGTGCCTATCGGCAAGACCACCACGCCGGAGCTGGGTTGGAAAGGCGTTACCGATAACCCCATTGACGGCATCACCAACAACCCCTGGAATCCAGCCAGAACCGCTGGCGGCTCCAGCGGCGGCAGCGCCGTGGCGGTGGCTCTGGGCATGGCGCCTTTAGCACTGGGCACCGATGCCGGTGGTTCCATCCGTATTCCCGCCGCCTTCTGCGGCATCGTCGGTCTCAAGCCCTCCTTCGGCGAAGTGCCCCACTGGCCAGCCAGCCCCTTCGGCACCCTGGCCCACGCCGGCCCCATGGCGTGGACAGTGGAAGACTGCGCATTGATGATGAACGTACTGACCGAAGCTGATCATCGCGACAGCAACGCGGTACCCCGCCGCTCCATCGATTATCTGGCGGCGCTGCACGGCGGCGTGAAGGGCCTGAAGATCGCCTACAGCCCCAACCTCGGCTTCGTCGATGTGGATCCTGCAGTGGAAGCCGCTGTGATCGAGGCGGTAGCGGTGTTTACCGCACTGGGGGCCGAGGTGTCGCGGGTAGATCCGGGGTTTGCTGATCCGCTGGGCGCCTTCGGCCACCTGTTCTATGGCGGGGCTGCCAACGCCATTCGCGATCTATCGGCAAAAAAACGCGCCCTGATGGACCCGGAGCTGGTGAAGGTCGCGGACAAAGCGGCGCAATTGTCCATGCTCGACTATCTGGGGGCGGTCAATGAATCCATGGCTCTACGCGAGCGCATGGCGCGCTTCCATCAGAAATATGATCTGCTGCTGACGCCGGCTCTGCCGATCACCGCCTTCAAGACCGGCCGAGAAGTACCGGAAGACTGGCCTCATACCCGCTGGCCCACCTGGACCCCCTTCACCTACCCCTTCAACATGACCGGCCAGCCAGGATTGTCGGTACCCTGCGGTTTTGACAATAACGGTCTGCCCATTGGCCTGCAATTGGTCGGCGCCCGGTTCAACGACGCACTGGTACTGCGCGCCGGTCATGCCTACCAGCAGGCAGCCCCCCTCACTGAT
>JASJKW010000406.1:0-2729 GCA_037621305.1 Pseudomonas sp. | reverse complement strand
CTTTGCCGAGATCAGCGGGTTGCTGGAGCAGGCCGGAGCGTTGGTTGAAGTAGCGGATGCAGGGGCCATGGCTGGGCAGATCAACGGCTGGCTGAGTGATAGATCGGCAGCGCGGGTTGCTGGAGAAGCGGGACAGGGAGTGGTTGAAGCCAATCAGGGGGCGCTGGAAAGGCTCCTTGAGGGGATCGCCCGGCGGTTGTAGCAGCGGGACGCAGAGCGTCCCAGCATGCGTTCCCACGCTGAGCATGGGAACGATCGAAAGGAGCGGGCTCGTGAATCAGAACGAGGTACGCATCCGTCTCTGCTGCTCGCTTATCGGCGGTTGTGGCTGGTTGCCGATGGTCATGCGCTGCATTTCTTCCTTGGTGAACGGCGGAATGAAGTCGCGGTCCGGATTGTAGTCAGCTTTCAACCAGGTAGACAGATCTTCCAGGTCCTGTGGGCTGAGCGTGCCGGCAGCCTGCTTCAGGTTCAGGTTGTCGATGATGTAGTTGTAACGGGCATCGTTGTAGTCACGTACCGCCCGATACAGGTTGCGCTGGGCATCCAGTACATCCACCACGTTGCGTGTACCAACTTCATAGCCAGCCTGGGTGGCATCCAGTGCGGCCTTGGAAGAAATGATCGACTGACGCCGTGCTTCCACTTCTTCCACGCTGGATGTGACCGTACGGAACAGGTTGCGGGTACGCTCGACGATGCGACGTAACTCGGCTTCGCTGGACTGTTCGGCCTGGGTCAGGCGGAAGGTTGACTCGCGGACCCGGGAAGTCGTGCCGCCACCGGTAAACAAGGGCAGCGTCATTTCCACGCCGAACTGGGTCAGCTCGGTATCGCCATTTCCAGCGCCACCAATACCGGCTCCGACACCGCCCAGACGGGCACCACCGTGGCTGTCGTTATAGCGCACAAAAGCATCCACTGTCGGGGCGTAACCGGCTTTGCTGCTGCGCAGTGCATCGCCAGCGGTGTCGATGGCCAGACGTGACGCCTGCAGTGACAGGTTCTGCGCTGCGGCCGTTTCAACCCACTGTTGCATGTCGGCAGGCGTCGGTGCCAGAACGGGCAGATTGTGGCTCATGCCCAGCAGATCAGTATGATCGCGGTTGGTCAGACGGGTCAGCGCCTGATAGCTCACATCCAGGTTGGTACTGGCAGTAATGCGCGTGGCGCGAGCGGTATCGAATCCGGCCAGTGCTTCGAGCACATCGGTACGGGCCGAAAGGCCGACCTCAAAGCGCTCGCGGGCTTGTTCCAGCTGGCGTTCGAATGCAGCTTCCTCGGCGCGTGCCGTTGCCAGATTATCGGAGGCTCGCAGCACATTGAAATACGCCAGTGCCACATCCAGGATCAATTGCTGCTGGGTAGCGGAAAACTCCACACGAGCCTGTTCGCTCTGGGACTTGGCGGCCTGATAGTTGAACCAGCGGTCGGCGCGAAACAGTGGCTGCGTCAGGCTGGCCTGGTAGTAATGCGTCGAGTAGCTGTCCGACCCTCTGCTGTCAATGTCCACATGCTCCCGCGCGAGGCCGGCACCCAGACCGATATTCGGTAGTAACAGAGCGCGGGCCTGAGGCAGGGCTTCCTGGCGGGCGAGGGCATCTGCTTCGGCGGCAGCCAGATCGGCGCTGTTGAGCAGGGCTTCCTGGTAGATAGTCAGCAGATCGGATTTGGCCAGGGCCGGGCCGGACAGGCCTGCCAGCACAATAGCGACATAAAGAGGGCGCAGCATGCAGAGGTCCTTCGCATGGAGGTAGAAGTCAATCCACCAAGGCTAAAGAGCTGTCGGCCGCTGGTCAAGCGTAACCGAAGCGGTTCGTCGGTCCGCTGCTTGCTGTTCATCCCATGAACATCTAAGCTTGCGGTTCATCTTGACGGGGTGCCGGCGTTTTATACCGGCTGAGACGACACCCGTTGAACCTGATCCGGTTAATACCGGCGTAGGAATCGAGATGCGCCGTTCTGCATTACCCCGTTCTGGGGGTGGTGCTCCGTGCCGCTTCGGTTCCCTGTAATTCCTACAGTGGAGCACAATAATGACCAGCCGTTTGCTTGATACCGCCATTGCCAACTCCGGTGCCGATGGCGCCGCAACCCAGCCCCTGCCCAACTCCCGCAAGATCCATGTGATAGGTTCGCGCCCGGATATCCGTGTGCCCATGCGCGAGATCAGCCTGGCCGATACGCAGACCGACAAGGGCGCGGAAAAGAACCCGCCGGTGCTGGTGTATGACACCTCGGGCCCCTATACCGATCCGACGGTGAAGATCGATCTGCGCGCCGGCCTGCCCGATGTGCGCACAGCCTGGATTGAAGAGCGCGACGATACCGAGATTCTGTCGGGGCTGACCTCGGAATTTGGTAGTGCCCGTCTGGCCGATCCATCACTGGACCATCTGCGCTTTGCCCATCTTCGTACGCCGCGTCGGGCCAAACCCGGCTGCAACGTCAGCCAGATGCACTATGCGCGCAAGGGCATCATCACGCCGGAGATGGAGTTCATTGCCATCCGCGAGAACATGAAGCTGCAGGAGGCGCGCGCTGCCGGGTTGTTGACCGATCAGCATCCGGGCCACAGCTTTGGCGCCAGTATCCCCAGCGAGATCACCGCCGAATTCGTGCGTGAGGAGGTGGCCCGTGGCCGGGCAATCATCCCGGCCAATATCAACCATACCGAGTTGGAGCCGATGATTATCGGCCGCAACTTCCTGGTGAAGATCAACGGCAAT
>JASJKW010000405.1:0-6225 GCA_037621305.1 Pseudomonas sp. | reverse complement strand
ATAACGCCCTGGCCGCGCTGCCGATTCCCAAGCGCATGCGCTGGGGCGCCGGCAAGACCGAATTCGTCCGTCCGACCCAGTGGCTGGTGATGCTGCAGGGCGACAGCATGATCCCCGGCGAGATTCTTTCCCAGCAGGCGGGCCGTACCTCCCTGGGCCACCGCTTCCATCATCCCGGCGAGGTGCGCATCAACACCCCAGCCAGTTATGCCGATGATCTGCGCCAGGCCCATGTCATCGCCGATTTCGCTGAACGCCGCGAACTGATTCGTCAGCGTGTGGAACAGCTGGCCAGCGAACAGCAGGGCACCGCGATCATTCCCGATGATCTGCTGGACGAAGTGACCGCGCTGGTCGAATGGCCGGTACCGCTGGTGTGCAGCTTCGAGGAACGTTTCCTCGATGTACCCCAGGAAGCGCTGATTTCCACCATGCAGGACAACCAGAAATACTTCTGCCTGCTGGATGCCAATGGTCGTCTGCTGCCGCGCTTCATCACCGTGGCGAATATAGAGAGCAACGACCCGGCGCAGATCATTTCCGGTAACGAAAAAGTGGTTCGCCCCCGCCTGACCGATGCCGAATTCTTCTTCCAGCAGGACAAGAAGCACAGGCTGGAACAGAACAATGAGCGACTGGCCAATGTGGTATTTCAGGCACAGCTGGGCAGTGTGTATGACAAGGCCGTACGGGTTTCCAGCCTGGCCGCCTTCATTGCCGAACGCATTGGCGGCGACACGACCAACGCGGCACGCGCCGGTCTGCTGAGCAAATGCGACCTGGCCAGCGAAATGGTCGGCGAATTCCCCGAACTGCAGGGTATCGCTGGCTATTACTATGCCGGACACGATGGCGAAGCCGAGGATGTCGCACTCGCGCTGAATGAACAGTACATGCCGCGCGGTGCGGGTGCAGAATTGCCAAGCACCCTGACCGGCGCAGCGGTGGCGCTGGCCGACAAGATCGATACCCTGGTCGGCATCTTCGGTATCGGCATGCTGCCCACAGGTAGCAAAGACCCCTACGCATTGCGCCGCGCTGCGCTGGGTGTGCTGCGCATCCTCATCGAGAAGCGCTTGGAACTGGATCTGCACGCTGCGCTGGAAACCGCCATTGCACAATATGGCGATACAGTAAAAAGCGAAGGCCTGGTCGACCAGGTACAGGACTTTATCTTCGACCGCCTGCGTGCGCGCTATGAAGATGAAGGCATCGATGTGGCGGTGTATCAGTCGGTGCGCGCCGTGCACCCTGACTCGCCGCTGGACTTCGATCAGCGTGTGCAGGCAGTACAGGCCTTCCGTCGCTTGCCGGAAGCCGCTGCCCTGGCCGCCGCCAACAAGCGGGTGTCGAATATTCTGGCCAAGGCTGACAGTGCCGTGCCCGCTGCAATCGAGCCAACGTTGTTGAACGAGACCGCGGAGAAGATCCTGGCCGACGCCGTACTGGTGGCCGAGGCCAAGGTTGCCCCCCTGGCGGCCGACCGTCAGTACCGTGCCACACTGGAACACCTGGCCTCGCTGCGCGAGCCGGTGGATGCGTTCTTTGACCAGGTACTGGTCAACGCCGAAGATCCACAGGTCAAAGCCAACCGCTATGCATTGCTGGCCCGTCTGCGCGGTCTGTTCCTCGGCGTCGCTGACATCTCGTTGCTCGGATGAAACTGATCATTCTCGACCGCGACGGGGTCATCAACGAAGACTCCGACGCCTTCGTCAAATCAGTGGATGAATGGATCCCTCTACCGGGGTCCATCGAGGCCATCGCCCGGCTGAGCCAGGCCGGCTGGACCCTGGCCATCGCCACCAATCAGTCCGGTCTGGCGCGCGGCTATTTCAGCGAGCAGACGTTGCAGGCCATGCATCAGCGGTTGCGTGATCTGGTGGCGGCGCAAGGCGGGCAGATTGATCTGATCCGTCATTGCCCGCATGGACCGGATGATGGCTGCGATTGCCGCAAGCCGCTATCCGGCCTGTTTCAACAGATTGCCGCGCATTACGCTGTTGCTCTTGATGGCGTGCCAACGGTTGGCGACAGCCTGCGCGACTTGCAAGCCGGTGCGGCGATGGGCTGTCAGCCCTATCTGGTACGTACCGGGAAAGGTCGGATGACCGAAGGTAAAAACCTGCCTGCCGGTACCCGTGTGTTTGATGATCAGGCCGCCGTGGCCAGTTACCTGCTGGAATCCTGATCCATGTCCGTGTTGATGGTCCTGCGCGTCACCCTGTTCTATCTGCTGCTGTCCGCCAGCGCCGCCATATGGGGGGTGTTGATGCTGGTTATCGCTCCGTTTCTGTCATACCGTATGCGTTTCAAGCTGGTACTGGAATGCTGGTGCCGCTTCGCTATCTGGCTGACCCGCTGGATGGTCGGTATTCGTTATGAGGTCACCGGTCTGGAGAACATTCCGGATCAGCCCGGTGTCATCCTGTCGAATCACCAGAGCACCTGGGAAACCTTCTTCCTGCAACAGATCTTCCGCCCGCAGACACAGCTGATCAAGAAGGAACTGCTGTACGTTCCCTTCTTCGGCTGGGCCTACGCCCTGCTCAAACCCATCGCCATCAATCGCAGCAAGGCACGTAGCTCCCTGCAGCAGCTGAACCGCATCGGTGGCCAGCGTTTGCGGGATGGCATGTGGGTGCTGGTATTCCCGGAAGGCACCCGAGTGCTGCCTGGCAGCCCGATCAAGTTCACCCGCGGGGGCAGTGCCCTGGCCTGTGCCAACAACGCTCCTGTGGTGCCTGTGGCGCACAATGCCGGTGAGTTCTGGCCACGCAACGGCTGGGGCAAGCGCCCCGGTACAGTCCAGGTAAAAATTGGGCCGGCGATCTATCCCAAGGGCGCGGATCCACGCTCGATTGTCGAGGTCAACAAACAGGCTGAAGCCTGGGTGAACAAGGCGATGCAGGAAATGCAAGCCGGCTGAGTTATCCCCAAGGCTGACACCCGCCCAGCCGCAAGGGTTGGGCCTGCTCTGTAATGTTCCGTCCGTCGATAATCGGTATTCGATTTATTGCATATACGAAAAAGTGGATATACCCTTACCGTCATTGTCAGAGAGGTGAGGGTATATCCATGGATCATAAAAAGCGGGTCCTGTTCATCTGTGTTGCCAACTCCTGCCGCTCCTTGATGGCCGAAGCCCTGTTGCGGCACACCGCCGGGGAGCAGTTCGAGGTCTACAGCGCGGGCACTGCACCGACGCAGGTGAACGAGCAGGCCCGCTCCGCCCTGACTGCGCGGGGCGTTGCCACCGAGGGGCTGCGCAGCAAATCCATCGACGACGTTGCGGATATCCCTTTCGATTTCATTATTACCCTGTGCGACAAGTCCAATCTGGAATGTGTGACGCTACCTGGCGCCGATGAGTACATTGCGTGGAACTTCGCCGATCCGGCATTGAGTTCACAGAAGAACGCCTATCACACCACACTCCACGAGATTCATGGGCGCCTGAAAATGTTCGTGCTGGTGCAAAACAAGGTCACCAGCAGTCCGGCAAACTCAGCCAGCATTGATCCAGTTGATCTGTTCAAGTGCCTGGCGGACGATACCCGCCTGCGTACCGCCTTGCTGATCAGCCTGGAAAAGGAGCTGTGTGTCTGTGAACTGACCACCGCTCTTGATGAAACCCAGCCCAAGGTATCTCGCAACCTGGCGCTGATGCGCAACGCCGGCTTGCTGGAAGACAGACGCAGCGGCCAGTGGGTGTATTACCGCCTTGATCCCCGTCTGCCCGAGTGGGTTGCCAGCACGCTGAAACAGACCCTGGACGCGAATATCGACTGGTTGCGCCCCGAAGTGCAACGCCTGTGGCAGATGCGCGACCGCCCGGGACGCAACCCTGTTTGCGACTGACAAGCCATCACCTTTTCCGGTTGTTTCACAGAGAGAATCAACATGACCATCAAAATCGGTATCAACGGTTTCGGCCGCATCGGACGTCTGGCACTTCGCGCCTCCTGGGATTGGCCGGAGTTCGAGTTTGTCCGCATCAATGACCCGGCAGGGGATGCCGCCACCCACGCCCATCTGCTCAACTTTGACTCAGTGCATGGCCGCTGGCAGCACCAGGCCACGGCAGAGGGCGACTGCGTGGTCATCAATGGCCAGCGCATTCAGGTCAGTAACAACAAGACCATCAGTGCCAGCGACTGGTCGGAGTGCGATCTGGTGATCGAGGCCAGCGGCAAGATGAAGACCGTGGCCGTGCTGCAGGATTACCTGGATCAGGGCGTCAAGCGGGTGGTGGTCTGCGCACCGGTGAAGGAGCCGGGGGCTCTGAACGTGGTGATGGGCGTCAACCAGCAGCTGTTTGACCCGGCGCAACACCGGATTGTCACTGCCGCCTCCTGCACCACCAACTGCCTGGCACCGGTGGTCAAGGTCATCCACGAAAACCTTGGCATCCGCCACGGCTCCATTACCACCATCCATGACCTGACCAACACCCAGAGCATCCTCGACCAGCCGCACAAGGACCTGCGCCGGGCCCGCGCCTGCGGCATGAGCCTGATCCCCACCACCACCGGATCGGCCACCGCCATTGCCGAGATCTTCCCCGATCTCCGCGGCAAGCTGAACGGCCACGCCGTGCGGGTCCCTCTGGCCAATGCCTCGCTGACCGACTGCGTGTTCGAAGTGGAGCGGGCCACCAGCGCCGACGAGGTCAACGAACTGCTCAAGTCGGCTGCCGACAATGAGCTCAAAGGCATCCTCGGTTATGAGGAACGCCCGCTGGTATCCATCGATTACCGCACTGATCCACGCTCATCGATCATCGATGCCCTGTCGACCATGGTGGTGAACGATACCCAGCTGAAGATCTACGCCTGGTACGACAACGAGTGGGGCTACGCCAACCGTGCTGCAGAGCTGGCCAGACTGGTCGGTCAGGCCGACTGAGGAGCCATCATGAAAGCGTTGTCAGCCCTGCCCGCAGAAGTACGCCAGTACCTGCTGGTCACCGGTAATTACTGGGCCTTTACCCTCACCGACGGCGCGCTGCGCATGCTGGTGGTACTGCACTTCCACGGCCTGGGCTACACGCCACTGCAAATCGCTGCTCTGTTTCTGTTCTACGAGATCTTCGGCGTCATCACCAACCTGGTCGGCGGCTACCTGGGAGCGCGGCTGGGCCTGAACCGCACCATGAACATCGGCCTGTTCATGCAGGTCTGCGCCTTGCTGATGCTCACCGTACCCGCCGCCTGGCTGACCGTGCCCTGGGTCATGGCCGCCCAGGCGCTGTCCGGCATTGCCAAAGACCTCAACAAGATGAGCGCCAAGAGCTCGATCAAACTGCTGGTGCCCGATAACCAGCAGGGCACCCTGTATAAATGGGTAGCGGTTCTCACCGGCTCGAAGAACGCGCTCAAGGGTGTGGGCTTCTTCCTTGGCGGGGCGCTGCTGGCCATACTGGGTTTCGCCGGTGCGGTACTGGCCATGGCCGGGGCATTGGCCCTGGTCTGGATCAGCAGCCTGCTACTGCTGCACAGGGATCTGGGCAAGGCCAGCGCCAAGCCCAAGTTCAAGGACCTGTTATCAAAAAGCCCGGCGATCAACTACCTGTCTGCAGCACGGATGTTCCTGTTCGGCGCCCGGGATGTCTGGTTTGTGGTGGCCCTGCCGGTATACCTGAGCAGCGTATTCGGCTGGAATTTCTGGATGGTTGGTGGTTTTTTAGCCAGCTGGGTCATCGGCTACGGATTCATCCAGTCCATCGCCCCGGCCATCACCGGCAAACGCCATGGCCGGGTACCCGACGGGCGCGCCGCATTCATCTGGGCAGCCCTGCTGGCCGGCCTGCCAGCCGCCATCGCCCTGGGACTCGACAGCAGCCTGCCGGCCCAGCACATACTGATCGGCGGTTTACTGCTATTCGGCGCACTGTTCGCGGTGAACTCATCACTGCACAGCTACCTGATCGTCTCCTACGCCAAAGCCGACGGCGTCTCCCTGGATGTCGGCTTCTACTACATGTCCAACGCCATGGGCCGACTGATCGGCACCCTGCTGTCCGGCGGAGTCTATCAAGTGTACGGGCTGCAAGCCTGCCTGTGGATATCCAGCCTGTTTATCCTGCTGGCGGCACTGCTGTCGCTGCGTTTACCGCGGCATATTCAGTCAGCTGGTGCGGAGCAGGTCGCAAATAAAACCGGCGAAACTGGCCGCTGAGCCGAATACCTCTCCCCGGCTGGACACTGTGCGCCTGTTACAAGG